>NZ_JBHUKY010000042.1:0-18148 GCF_042684125.1 Paenibacillus rhizoplanae
CGCTGTTCGTCGTACAACTTGTTGCTTCTCATCGGCTCCACTCCCTCTTCTTAGTGTACCTCTTACATGTCAAGGTCTCCACTTTGATTAGGGGGCTTAAGAGAATGAGCTAAATTAAGGGTATAAATGCACCTGATTTTAGCAAAATTGGCCAGATGGGCAAAATGAAGGGTATAAATGCACTTGATTTCGCCAAACACCAGCCAAATGAGGAAATGAAGTGTATTAATACACCTGGTTTGGTTACAATAACACACAGCCCGCAGTCCCTTCACATGGAAGGAACTGCGGGCTGTGTGAAATGTGGAAAGTAATCAATAATTAGGCCGAAAAATTAGTGCAGCTCCTTCTCCAGCGCCGAGCCCATCTCGCGGGAACGTTCCGCACAGCGGTTGACGGCAGATATGACAGTCTCGAAGAAATCGCCGCGCTCCAGCACTTCAATCGCCGCTTGGGTAGATCCATTCGGCGAGGTGACCTTCTTGCGCAGGGCGGCAGGCTCTTCACCGGTCTGCTGCACCATCCGGGCTGCACCCAGTACGGTCTGGACGGTCAGCTCACGGCTCTGCTCCAGCGGCAGCCCTCCGCGGATGCCGGCGGCAATCATCGCTTCCATCATGTAATAGATGTAAGCCGGTCCGCTGCCGGAGATCCCGGTTAAGGTCTCCATCCGTTCCTCGTCAATGACCGCCGTCAGGCCAACCGCTTCGAAGATATTAAGGGCTGTACGGCGGCTCTCCTCGCCAACCTCCTTGGAGAAGGCAATCCCGGTAGCGCCGAGGCCGATGGAGCTTGAGGTGTTAGGCATAGAACGGACCACAGGCTGCGGATTACCCAGCAAGCCTTGCATCGTACGGATGGTTAGCCCGGCAATCACGGAGATCACGAGCTGATCCGGCGACAGCAGCGGGCCTAGGGTACGGAGTGCTTCGGCAGCGTCTTTGGGCTTCATGGCAAGAACGATGACCGGTGCAGTACGCAGAGCCTCAAGCTTGGACTCGGGAGCATTGTAGCCGAGTACGCCATAACGGCTGCGGAGTTCGGCCAGACGCTCACTGCTGCTGCGGTTCAGCATAATAATTCGGCCCGATTCCACTACATTCCGGGCGATCATTCCCCGCACAATGGCCTCAGCCATCGAGCCTGCGCCATAAAAAACGATATTATGATTGATGAGCGGAATTGCTGGTTGCTGGCACATGGCTGGCAGTCCCCCTATAAGTTGAGTGAGTTAACCCCTGATTTGGCCGGAGCCGTGAATCATATATTTGGTTGAAGTCAATGCGGGCAGTCCCATAGGCCCGCGTGCATGGAGCTTCTGGGTGCTGATGCCGATCTCGGCGCCGAAGCCGAATTCAAAGCCGTCCGTGAACCGGGTAGATGCGTTGTGGTACACCGCCGCCGCGTCAACCTCCTGCAGGAAGCGGGCAGCATTCGCCGCGTCTTCTGTCACAATACATTCGGAATGCTTGGTGCCGAACTCCGCGATATGTCCGAGAGCCTCTTCTAGCGTGTCTACGATACGAATATTTAGAATATAATCGTTGTATTCTGTAGCGAAGTCTTCCGGTGTGGCAGGCACAGCCCAAGGGATAAGAGCAACGGTATCCTGGCAGCCGCGCAGCTCCACACGGGCCTCGCGGAAGGCTTCAGCGAGTGCGGCCAGATGCTCTTCGGCATAAGCGCGGTGAACCAGCAGCGTCTCCATTGAATTGCAGACCGAAGGCCGCTGGGCCTTCGCATTCACGCTAATACGCTGCGCCATTTCCGGATTGGCACTTGCATCCAGATAAGTATGGCATATGCCTGCTCCTGTTTCAATAACCGGTACGGTGGCATTCAGAACCACATTCTGAATCAGAGAGCTTCCTCCGCGCGGAATGATGACATCCAGCAGTCCGTTTAGCTTCAGCATTTCATCTACAGAAGAGCGGTTAGGATCTTCAATCAGCTGCAAGGCATCCGGCGGAAGGGCTGTACCCGCAAGTGCGCGGTGCAGTACCTCGATGATAGCGCGATTAGAGGAGAGGGCAGAGGAACCGCCGCGCAGCACCACAGCATTGCCAGTCTTAAGGCACAATCCGGCAGCGTCAACGGTGACGTTGGGGCGTGCTTCATAGATAATGCCAATCACCCCAAGCGGAACCCGTACCTTCTCGATGTGCAGACCGTTCGGCCGTTCGATCGTCTCCAGATTGTCTCCAACCGGATCAGGCAGCACGGCAATCTGCTGCAAGCCTTCGGCTATACTGTCAATCCGTCCCGCATCCAGGGCCAGCCGGTCGAGCATCGACTCCGGTGTCCCGTTTAGCCGCCCGCGTTCCAGGTCTTCGGCGTTGGCGGCAATAATGTAATCCGCTTCGGCGCGCAGGGCGGCAGCCATTACCAGCAGGGCTTCATTCTTCTGGGCGGTAGTCAAGCTTGCGAGTACCCCTGTGGTTGCTTTGGCCAGCGTTGTCTTGTTAACCACTTCACTCATGGCAATTCCTCCTAAAAGTTATGTTGGCCTATGGAAATACAATAGGTTGTATAAAATTAACGCAGCGTGATCCACTCGTCCCGGTGGATAACCTCCAGCCGGTGCACTTCACCGAGCTTGGGCACAATCTCGCGGCTGGGAAGTCCCTGAATGCTGCGGAGCTGGGTGTCATCATAATTGACGATACCCCGTCCAAGCAGCTGCGCATCCGGGCCGAGCACCTCGACGACATCTCCCGAATGGAAGCTGCCTTCAATGCGTCTAACCCCGACTGGCAGCAGGCTATGCCCTCCGTGGAGCAGCGCTTCAACAGCCCCGTCATCGACATATAGTGATCCAAGCGGGGTGGACATGAAGCCCAGCCATTGCTTTTTGACCGGCAGAGAAGACAGTGTGGTGGCAAAATAAGTGCCTTTGCCCGTTCCGGCGGCGGCCTGTGACAAATCCCCGGGCTCCGTAACCCGGCCCACGAAGACCGGGACGCCGCCCCGCGTGGCGATCTTGGCCGCGTCGATCTTGGAGCGCATGCCGCCGGTGCCCACGCTTGAGCCTGCACCGCCTGCAATGGCATAGATCTCAGGCGTAATCTCTTCAATGTGCTGATACCGCACCGCATCCGGGTGCTTGCGGGGATCGCCGCTGTAGACGCCGTCCATATCGGTCAGCACCAGCAGATGTGAGGCCTTCAGAAGATTGGCGACCAGTGCCGACAAGGTATCGTTGTCACCGAACTTCAGCTCATCCACCGATACGGTGTCATTCTCGTTGAACACGGGCACTGCGCCTTGGCGGAGTAATTCTTCAACCGTCATCATGGCGTTGTTCATGGCCCGGCGGCTGCAGAAGTCTGTACGGGTCAGGAGAATCTGAGCAGTGGGAATGCCGTGACCTGCGAAGGCCTCCTGATAGGCCTGCATCAGCATAACCTGTCCTACCGCCGCCGCTGCCTGCTTCTCATGCAGCAGCTTTGGGCGGGAGGCATAACCGATGCCCCGGAATCCGGCTGCGACCGCCCCTGAGGTGACCAGCAGCACTTCACAGCTGTCCTTGCGGAGCGCTGCTATCTCAGCAGCAAAGAAGGCTACCGCCTCACGGTTGAGGCCGCCTTCAGGACCCGTGAGTGAGCTGCTGCCGATTTTGACCACAATTCTTGTCGTCATTGTCTTTCACTTTCCTCTCGAATTGAAATGCCTGTAACGCCCGAAAATGACAAAAAGCCCCCATCCTTAGACTTAGCAAAGGACGAAAGCTTGATTAACTTCCGCGGTACCACCTTCATTGATGAGGGTTCATCCGACTTCATTCTCATAACGGGAGTATCCGTCCTGCAGGGCAGGCCGCTCAGGGGTAGGATTCAGAATGACCTTCGCGGTAAATTCTCCCAGCCTTCAGGAATTTACTCTCTGCACACGAATATACGTCTATTCTTACTGGTCCCGTCAGCACGTTTCACTATTTGTCACTTAGGATACCATGGGGCAGCAGGGTTTGCAAAGAGCCGCAGACAAATTTTTTCAGGCAGCGCAGGCAGCACGATTTATGTTTATCCTGTTGGGCAGAGACCTGTGGATGAGAACACTGCCCGCATGTTTGCTAAGGTTAGTTATCGGTCAGACCCGCCACGGTTTCCTTGAAGGTCTCAATAAAAGCTTCGGCTGCACGGGACAAGTAACGTCCGCGCCGGTAGGCAATAACCAGCGTCCGGCTTGGCACCGGCTCAGCCAGCGGAAGGTAGACCGGTACGAATTCACTCCTGGCAGCGCGTGCAATAAAGTGGGGCACCAGAGTAACGCCCATCCCGGCAGCAACCAGCGACTGGACCGTCTCCATATTGTTGCTCTCGAAGACAATCCGAGGCTCGAATCCGGCTTCGCGGCATAATTCCACGGTCATTTTACGGAAGCCCTGGCCTTCCTTAAGCACGATAAACGGTTCATCCTTAAGCTCGGACAAGCTGGTGCGTATGCCCTGAGGTTCACGGCCGGCCAGCAGATGCCCCGGCGGAACGGCAAGATCAATCCGCTCCTCACCGAGCACCTCGTAGGCCAGGGTCGGAATTTCGAGCGGCAGGGAGAGCAGGCTGAGATCGGTCTGGCCGCTGGCTGTCAGCTTCTCCAGATTCATGGACGAGTCCTCCAGCAGGGTAATTTCAACCTCGGCATATTTGCTCTTGAACACAGGCAGCACATGCGGGAGCAGATGCGCTCCGGTGATCGGCATGCTGCCGACCATTACGCGTCCTGTGCGAAGCTGGGAGATATCGGACATCTCCTGCCGCAGCAGTTCAACGGCATCGATGATCCCTTGAGCCTGTTCTACGAATTTCTCACCGGCATAGGTCAGCTCTACCGAGCTGGTATTACGCTGGAAGAGCAGCACACCAAGCTCCTTCTCCAGCTTCGACAGCTGCTGGCTCAGCGAGGGCTGGGCGATATGCAGCTTCTCGGCCGCGCGGGAGAAGTTCCGTTCTGCAGCAATCTGCAGCGTATATTGTAATTGTCTGAGTTCCATATATAAGCTCCTTTAACGTGTAGATCATCTGTTTATAAGTATAACCTATAAACCCTATAGAAATCATATCTTGGAATTATAAACGCACCGATGTTATATTTAGAACATTCAAGAGAGACTCCACGCTCTCTTCATAGGAACGATTCTACTATATGAGGTGAAATTCATGGGCAATAAGACAATGTTTGAGAAGATTTGGGACAATCACGTTATTCATCAGGAAGAAAGTAAGCCGAGCATTATTTATATCGATCTCCATCTGGTTCATGAAGTGACTTCCCCGCAGGCATTTGAAGGACTGCGCCTGAGCGGCCGTAAGGTCCGCCGTCCGGGACTTACCTTTGCCACAATGGATCATAACGTGCCTACCAAGGACCGTTTCAATATTACCGATCCGATCTCCAAGCAGCAGATTGATACACTCTCGCAGAACTGCCGTGATTTCGGCGTAAGATTGTTTGACCTGAATGATATTGACCAAGGTGTCGTTCACGTAATGGGACCTGAGATTGGCCTGACCCATCCCGGCAAGACGATTGTCTGCGGAGACAGCCATACCTCTACACACGGAGCCTTCGGTGCATTGGCTTTTGGGATCGGCACCAGCGAAGTTGAGCATGTACTGGCAACCCAGTGCCTGCAGCAGTCCAAGGCCAAGACCATGGAGGTTCGCTTCACCGGCAGCCGTAATCCGGGAGTGACCGCCAAGGATATGATTCTCGGCGTAATTGCCAAATACGGAACGGACTTTGCGACTGGCTATGTTATCGAATATACCGGCGAAGCGATCCGTGAGCTGTCGATGGAAGAGCGCATGACCGTCTGCAACATGTCGATCGAAGGCGGAGCAAGAGCGGGCCTGATCGCACCGGATGAGACTACCTTCAGTTATCTGCGCGGACGCCAATATGTGCCGCAGGGTGAAGCGTATGATGCCGCCGTTGAGACCTGGAAAGGCCTTGTAAGTGACGAAGGCGCCCAGTATGATACAGTGGTGGAATTCGATGTAGAAACACTTATCCCGCAGGTAACCTGGGGCACCAGCCCTGGTATGGGAACGGATATCAACTCTACCGTACCGAACCCTGCTGATTTCACTACCGAGAATGAACGCAAAGCCGCCGAGAAGGCGCTTGAATATATGGATCTGGTTCCGGGTACGCCGATCTCCGAGATCGGAATTGATTATGTCTTCATCGGCTCCTGCACTAACGGCCGGATTGAGGATCTGCGGGCCGCGGCTGAAGTAGCCAAAGGCCATAAGGTATCCGACAAGGTTACAGCGATCGTTGTGCCAGGCTCCGGACGCGTGAAGATGCAGGCCGAGAAGGAAGGTCTGGACAAAGTATTCACCGAAGCGGGCTTTGAATGGCGGGAAGCCGGCTGCAGTATGTGCCTGGCGATGAATCCGGATGTTCTGCAGCCGGGACAGCGCTGCGCCTCTACCTCCAACCGTAACTTTGAAGGACGCCAGGGACGCGGCGGACGCACACATCTGGTCTCTCCTGCTATGGCGGCAGCGGCAGCTATCAAAGGACGCTTCACCGATGTGCGTGACTGGAACTACAAGACGGAAGCCGTCAACTCATAATTGAGAGAGCAGGAGGATACAGCAAATGGAAGAATTCAAGAAGTTAACAGGAATTGTAGCCCCGGTAGACCGGGTTAATGTAGATACGGATGCGATTATTCCCAAGCAGTTTCTGAAACGGATCGAGCGCACAGGCTTTGGCCAATTTCTCTTTTACGAATGGCGTTTTGATGAAGCGGGAAATGACAATCCGGCATTTGAGATGAACAAACCGCGTTATGAGGGAGCTTCTGTACTGATCTCCCGCGCGAATTTCGGCTGCGGATCCTCCCGGGAGCATGCTCCTTGGGCCATCATGGATTACGGGTTCAAAGTGGTTATCGCACCTTCCTATGCCGACATCTTCTATAATAACTGCTTCAAGAACGGCATTCTGCCGATCAAGCTCTCGGAGACCCAGGTAGACGATCTGTTCAGCCGCACGGCGCAGCATGAGGGCTACACGCTTACAGTGGATCTGGAGAACAACAAGCTGAGTGATGATTATGGTCTGGCCATCACCTTTGAGCTGGATGAACACCGCCGCCAGTTCCTGCTGCAGGGGCTGGACGATATTGGTCTGACGCTTCAGCATGCTGATGAGATTGCCGCGTATGAAGAACGCCATGCAGCCAAGCTTTTCGCCTAAGAGATAAGGATAAGTTATCGGGTGAAACCTATAAATTCTAATAATTTACACAAAACTTCTATTTCCGGGTGTCGGAAATAGAAGTTTTTTTGCTATAATCGAGATATTATTGCCTGCGAAGGCAACTTTTGGGGATTATTGTCGTCTTAATCTTATTCTGCAAATCTATCAATGGACCAAAGGAGAGGAAAGGATGAAGAAAGCCGGACAACGGGTGTTGCTTCTAATGCTGCTGCCACTGCTCCTACTGTCATTCGCCGGCCACAAAGCTGCGGCAGCCGGGACAACCCCCGGAAAGATCGTGATGGACAGCAAGGAGCTTGCACTGCCCAAGGGGGTAATCCTCGAGAACGTGAATGGAAGCGTTATGATCCCGATCCGCGTGGTGGTGGAGAATCTGGGCTTCGAAGTGCTGTGGGAACAGAGCAGCCGCAAGGTAACCGTCCAGCAGGACGGTAAATCCGTACAGCTCGCAGTAGGCAGCACCACCGCGCAAGCCGATGGGGTTAACCTGACGCTCAATGCCGCACCCAAGCAGAACGGCGGGACGGTGCTGGTACCTATCCGCTTTGTCAGCGAGCAATTCGGTCTTAGCGTCGGTTGGGACAATACGGATAAGACAGTCTACTTAAGCGGTGGGGTAACGGAGGCTGCACCAATCACTTCAGATCCGCTGCCATCAGCCACTGTAGCTCCATCCGTGTCAACCGGAGCGGCTCCGGAGGCTGTTCAGTCTCCTGCACCGACCACTCCGCCTCAGACGGGCACAGAGACAGCGGAGGAAGTGAACGGAAGTATTATGGCTACTCCGACTCCTGCTGCTACATCACCTGTAGTGAAGGGGGCGGTATTCAGCGAGAACCGGCTGATTGTAGCCGCTGCCGGCGGGGCCAAGGCTACGGTTACCCGAGTCACCGGACCCGACCGGATTGTGGTGGATTTTGCGGGAGCGGCATTTGCCCCTGATTTCAGCGGGAGCTTCCCGGGGGTGTCCACAGGAGGAAGTCCGCAGGGCAAGCTGGACGTTAGCGGCTACCCGCTTGTGTCTGAAATACGCTATGCACTGTTCAGCACCAATCCCTCTACGGTCAGGTTCGTAATCCAAACTACGGGCTACCAGAATTATCAGGTGAGTACGGATGAGAGTACAGGATTAGTCACAATAGATCTCAATGCAACGGGTAGCGAGACTGGAACTCCCGTGAATCCGGGATTCACCGGAAGGCCGATTATTGCGCTGGATGCCGGACATGGGGGCAAGCAATCAGGTGCGGTCAGTCTGACCGGCAAGCTGGAAAAAACCTTCAATCTCGCCGTCATCCTGAAAGCCGGAGCTATTTTGACACAGGAAGGCTGGGCCGATGTCATCTACACCCGTACTTCGGATGTCACTCTGGGTCTCCAGGATCGTGTGAAGATTGCCCAAGCGGCGAATGCTACGCTGTTCATATCCCTTCATGCCAATTCTCTTGATACAGCATATCCCAACCGCGACAAAGTCAACGGCAGTGAGACGTACTACAGCCGAAGTGAGAGCCTGCCGCTTGCCGAAATTATGCAAAAGCACCTGGTAGCGGGAACCGGCTTCAAAAACAACGGGGTCCGTTCGAAGAGCCTGCATGTTACCCGTGAGACCCGGATGCCTGCGATTCTGCTGGAGGCGGGGTATCTGACCAATGCAGGGGATGAAGCAGGCCTGTACAGCGAACAGCTGCAAAATAATCTGGCCCGCGAAATTGTAGCAGGAATTAAGGAATATCTTGGTTTGTAATGTTATAGGGAATACACAGTCATTTCCACTTTGGTTGGGATTTATTCGCAACTTTTAAGTTCTAAGGGCGTCTAAACTATGTCGAAGGTTGTCAGTTGGCATGCCATCAAGAACGCTCGATTGGGGGCGGAATACTAGAGTCTTAGAGGTGAAGAATGAAGAAATTTGCTTTTATGCTGTTGTTGCTGCTCTTTGTTGTGGTGTTGCCAGGGCATGGACAAGCTGCTGCTGGCCAGAACAAGATTTTCCTGGATGGCCAGGAACTGAATGCAGGACAAGATGTTCCGGTGGAAAATGTAAATAACTCCATCATGGTGCCGCTAAGAATGATCGCTGAGAACCTTGGGTACAAGGTGGACTGGAATCAGACAAGCAAGACCATCAAGATTGAACAGCAGGGAAAGGCCTTACAGCTGATCGTAGGTCAGACTGCGGCTTCCGTTGACGGCAAGACAGTGGTCTTGACTACGGCGCCTCTCCTGCGGAACGGCACGACACTCGTACCGATCCGGTTCATTGGTGAGCAGTTCGGGCTTACGGTCAAATGGGATAATACGAAGAAGGTCGTAGATCTTATTACCCCGTCCATTCCCGAGCCTAACATTGAACCGGGAGAAAGCAATGGGGACGGAGGTACGGTTGTAGTGCCGCCGGGTGAACCTTCAAGCAGCCTGAGCATGATCAACGGCATCAGCTTCAATGAGAACCGGTTCTCGATTGCCCTTGATGGCAATGCCCAGCCGAATGTCACCAAGATGAGCGGACCGGACCGAATCGTCATCGATGTGCCGAATGCTACATTCTCGGATATTTTCGGGACTGGACAGATACTTGATCCTGACCTGAACGGGAGCCTTGCAGTTACGGATTATCCGGATGTCTCAGGTATCCGCTATTCGCTGTATAGCACCAATCCGTATACCGTCCGTTTTGTAATTGATCTCAAGACCCCCAAAAATTATAGCGTGGAGATATCGGGCGATTCCTCAAAGCTTATTGTCATTGATCTGAACGCGCAGACTCCAGGGGACACTTCAACTCAGCCTGGCAACAGCGGGCGCAAGCTGGTTGTGCTGGATGCCGGACATGGCGCCAAGGATTCAGGGGCTGTAGGCATTACCGGCAAATATGAGAAGAATTTCAATCTGGCCGTGATTCTGAAGGCGGCGGCGCTGCTGAGACAGGAGAACAAGATTGATGTGGTGCTGACCCGCAGCGATGATACCTTCTTTGAACTGAAGGAAAGGGCGGCAATCGCTAACAACCTTGGTGCAGATTTGTTCATTTCCGTTCATGCCAACAGCAGTGGATCAGCGGCTGCGAGCGGAACGGAGACCTACTATCAGCGCGGGGACAGCAAAGCCCTGGCTAATGTGATGCACAAATACCTTGTGCAGGCCACCGGACTTAGTGACCGGGGAGTGCGTTACGGCAACTTCCATGTGATACGCGAGACGAAGATGCCTGCGGTACTGCTTGAGGTTGGCTATCTCAGTAACAAAAAAGATGAGGCTCTGCTATTCACCGAAGCATTGCAGAACAATGTAGCCGCATCGATGGTCAGCGGAATTAAAGAGTATCTCGGGATCCAATAACAACAAGCGGCAGCAGGGGCCGCAGAGTCGGATGTAGACCCATTTATTGCGGTCAAAGACTTTGCGGTCCCTCCTGTCCATATTCATCTGAGGGGGTTAATCAAATGAACAGGAAATTGACATATGCAGGGATCGCTGCGATGCTGCTTCTCGTAATTTCGGGCTGCGGTGATAAACCAACGGCTGCACCAGCCGATGCGTCCGGACCGGATTCAACCTCGGTATCCAGCGGCGCTGAAGGAAACAATGCCGGGAATGACACTCCCGCTCCTACTGCCACACCGGCAGCTACAAGTACGCCTGAGCCTACAGCAACAGTGACTCCGGCGGCTACGGAAGCACCGGCAGTGCCTGAGAAGCAGAGCCTTAAGATCAAAACTTATTATACAGACCTGCAACAGACCGACTTGGTACCGGCAGAAGTCTCGATCACCTTCAAGGATGCAAAGGAGAAATATACCGAAGCCTTCAAATCACTCCAGAAGAGCGATAAGGCTGACCAGATTCCGCTGTGGAACAAGATTGAACTGAAGTCACTGGAATTCTCCAACGGGCAGATTGTGCTGGATATTCATAAGCCGGATGAGGCACAGCTTGGCGCAGGCGGCGAGTCTCTGGCGATCAGCGCATTGTCCCAGATGTTTTTCCAGTTCGATGAAGTGAAGAATATCGATGTGCTGGTAGACGGAGAACAGGTGGAGAGCCTGATGGGGCATGTGGATCTTGTACATCCCATCACCCGTGAGAACAACGGATTGTAGGCATTAGGCAGGAATAAGCCGGATGGCTGACGAAATTACCAACATAGAAATCCAGATAAGCCATAGAGAGGGGAATATCGAATTGTCCGGTCCAAAACGATTAAAGCGTACGGTTCAATCTTATTCTGTAAAAGCGGTATCTGCCGTTCTGGCCGGTGCGATGGTGCTCGGCGGGGCAGGGGCTGCCTTTGCCGATAATTCTTCAACCGGAGCAAGCGTTGCTGCTGCAACTCCTCAGACGGCTGCAACTGCATCCGGGATCTTCAGTGATGTCAAGACGGGCTTCTGGGCCGAAAAGCATATCTACAAGCTGGCAACCCAGGGCATTGTGGTCGGCAATAACGGCCTGTTCCGTCCAGGCGACTCCGTGACCCAGCAGGAAGCAGTGCTGATGGCGCTGCGCTTCATGAAGCTGCAGGGGAATGTGAACACCAGTAACGAAGTTGCGCTGCCTAATGATTTTGTGGTTACAAACTACTATAAGCCATATGTAATCTTGGCCTTCCAGCAAGGACTGCTGGACAAGACCACAGAGATGGCTGCAGATAATCTCAAAAGCTCGTGGGGCGAGCGCAAGGCCAGCCGTGAGTGGGTCGCGGAGCTGCTGATCCGCGCGCTTGGCCAGAGTGCATCGGCTTCTGCGGCGGCAAGCCGGCCGACCGGCTTTGCCGATGATGCCAAGGTGTCCGCGAACAAACGCGGCTACATTAACACAGCGGTGGAGCTGGGACTGGCTAACGGCCTAACCGGCAACCGCTTCGATCCGCAAGGCGCTGTGACCCGTGCGCAGCTGGCTACCTTCTTCAGCCGTGCTGAAGGGCATAATACCCTTGAGTATGACAATACGTTCAAAGGAACAGTCAGTTCACTCAAGGACGGCAAGCTGGGATTGTACAGTAACGGCAGCACGCTGGAATTCACTCTGAATGCCAATACCGCTTACTTCACCAGTACGTCCGAGAATCGCATCTCCTTGAATGAGATCCAGCCGTATACGAAGGTGACTGTAATTGGAGCCACCTATAGCGCAGCTTATGTAGAGCTGACAGATCCGGCAGTTCAGGTTGAGCAGGCGGAAGGTGTATTCACGAAGCTTACACCGGGTATTATCTGGGTCGATTCCGCGAACGGCTACGACCAGTATCCTTATGATGCAGGTACGGCCTTCCTGGATGTGAACGGAACGGTTATTCAGCCCGCTTCCATCACCGCCGGCAGCAAGCTTACGCTGCTGCGTGAAACCTTCACCGGTTCCCGCAAGGTTGTGAAGGTGCAGGTCACTTCCGGTATTGTCAATAAGACGGCTAAAGGCACGGTGCAAAGCGTTGACACTGCTGCGAAGAGCATCGCGTTCAAGAATGCCGACGGCACTGTAGAAACCTTCAAATGGGAAGAAGGGACTACGCTGTTCAGCTCCCAGAGTTCTATTATTCAGCCCGCAGAGCTGAAAGCCGGTGCGGCCGTTTCTTATACCATTAAGGATAATACGATCCGTTCCGTGGAAGTAACCTCTGGCGTGGAACGCGTGGTGAAAGGCTTCATCTATGAGCTGACGGATTCAACGATTGTCTATCAGAAGAGCGATGGCACCCGTGAGGTCAATCTGCTTGCTGCAACCCCGGCCATTGTGATTCCGAATGCCGTAAGTCCGGTAATCGGTGATCTGATTGCAGACAAAACAGGCGGAGACAATGTGCAGCTTACGCTGAACAGCAGTGATCAGGTAATCAAGGTTGAGGTGCTCAGCCGCCAGATTGAACAGTATGCGGCTGCTACCGTTGTGGACTATAACACCAAGACCCAGTACCTGACCTTCACGGACAATAACGGCAAAGCTCATGTGGTCAAAATGGATGAGAAAACCAAGATGTCGTACGGCGGACTGATTACCACTTCGCTGACCACCATGGGGTCCAGACTGGTTGAGAACCGCAAGATTGATGTGACCTCCATTAATGAGCGTGCAATGTCTGTTGAATTGACGACCAAATATTCCGGTACCCTGACGGCTATCAATACTTCAGCCAGAACGATTGTGTTCAAGCTGGGCAACGGACAATTGCTGACGATGTCTTATCCGCAGGCGATTGAAATGTTTGGCAAAAGCGGGGCAGTTATCACCGATGTTCCACTCAATGTGCCGGTTACAGCAGTGCTTGCCAGCAATCAGGAGCTCATCTCCGTGCTGCGGGTGAACGGGTCGTCCCAGTTCGAGATTGCTACCATTAATGCGGGCACTAACAAAATGACCGTGAAGCTTGAGGGTGGTAGCAACAGCAGCGAGCTGAACCTGGTGAATGTGCCGCTTACCAACGAAGCAGGCCAGAAGATCGCGCTGACTGAGCTGAAGGCCGGAGATTTCGTGAACCTCGGCTTCGACGGTTCCACACCGCTGTCTCTGCAGTCTGTGAAACAGGTTGCCGGACAGGTAACTGCAGTGGATGCCGCAGCAGGTACGTTCACGGTGAAGGATTACACGGGAGCCTCCCAGCCTTTCACTGCGGGCAGCGGAGTGCGAATACTCCGGGACGGTGTTACAACGAACGCTCTAAGCGGTCTTACCACAGCAGACCGGGTATTGGCGCGTAAGGATGCCAGCGGTGTAATGATCATCTCGGTGTTCAGTCAGCTGAACCGGACCTTCGCCCGTTATGAGAGCGCAACGAATGAAATATTGACCAAACGCGCCACGCTGAATGACAATTATAAGTTTGGGCTTGCTCCAAATGTATATATTCATCAAGGTGACACGACTTTACCCGTGCAATCTCTCAAAGAAAATGATAATATTATAATGTATTTCAACAACGGCAAGGTTGTAGAAATTGTGAAACAATAATCGTTTTGGTGATTTTCCGTGTGAAACACCGTCTTGATCCCTGGTTCTGCCCTGGATCAAGGCGTTTTTTTTGAAATATAAGGGCAGGCCGGTGTTCGCTTGAACGCTATGAAAGTATACGATATAATGTATCTTTGCTTATATTTCTTCAGACCCTGAGAAGATATGGCTGCAAGTGGACTTGCGGGCATACCTGCTCTCCGTGGAGGGGACGCTATGAAAGTTGCAGAGGTCCGCCACATCCTGGACACTATCGGTGGCATGTTCCCTGATGCACATTGCGAGCTGAATCACAGTAACGCTTTTGAGCTTACAATAGCAGTGCTGCTCTCAGCCCAATGTACAGACGCAACGGTGAACAAGGTGACCGAGGACCTGTTTCAGAAGTACAAGGCTCCGATCGACTATATTTCAGTACCGCTCGAAGAGCTAGAACTGGACATCCGGCGGATAGGTCTATTCCGCAATAAGGCCAAGCATATTCAGAACCTCTGCGCGATCCTGATTGAGCAGTATGGGGGAGAAGTGCCCCAGGCCCATGATTTGCTGGTAACCCTGCCTGGTGTCGGACGCAAGACTGCCAATGTGGTCGTGTCCAATGCGTTCGGAGTTCCGGCGATTGCTGTGGATACTCATGTAGAACGGGTAGCCAAACGGCTCGCACTTGCGGGCTGGAAAGATTCGGTGCTTGAGGTGGAGAAGAAGCTGATGAAGGCGGTGCCGCGTGACGAATGGACGCTGACGCACCACCGGCTGATCTTTTTCGGACGATATCACTGTAAGGCTCAGAATCCCGGGTGCCAGATTTGCCCGCTGCTTGATGTATGCAGGGAGGGCAAAAAACGTATGAAAACCGCTGTAATCAGGAAAGCTAAGGTTCATACGAAACCAAACAAAGAATTAGAGAAGAAGAGGATGGGATAGAGATGAAGTGCATTTCTGTATACACCGATAATTTTGAAGCATTTTCCGATATTTTTGACCGCGTAGTGGACAGCCCGATGGAAGAGAACGAGGAGCAGGAAGTGGAAGGCATCACAATCAGCCATTCCGGCGATGTGCCTGAGTTCTACCTGGAGCGTATGTCCGCGAAGCCAGAGGTTGTCGTAATGAAAGACAAATCCCGTGGTCTGACCATTCTGCAGCACGGCAAAGTCTTTGAAATTCTGCTTCCTGTGCTGGAAACAGCTTAATTTGATTGGAGTTAGTCAGAGAGCCGGCCCTTGGGCCGGCTCTCTTTGCGTTTCACGAAGTTTTGGCTAGGCCGATTATTCTGAGTAATGTCTAAGTCTCAGAGTATACGCGACATAGACCATAATAGAAGGGAGAAAGAGCAAGGCGCATAGCAATATGGACACACTCGTCAGATGATGAAGAAGCTCAAGATTCCATACCTGAGTGGACAGGTGTCTCAATACAAAGGTAATTAACATCAGCAGGGTGACTGATCCAGCTATGATTTTACTGGTCTGTGTAATTGTACGGTATTTCTCATAGAGAGTAGAACGGTCAGTATGAAGGGGAACCGTGCCGGGTTCCGCTGCAAATATATGCATATTTCCAGCAGAACATACATATTCCCAGCCGCTGTCGGCAAAAAGCTCATGGTATTCCCGCACCTCCTGCTGAAGCACATGCTGGATATCCAGACAATAAATCCGTCTTCGGGCTGTTCCTCTACGGACAATGTAACCAGACCCTAAGCGGGAAAAACGCTCCAGCATCCAGCCCTGTTCCGACAATCTGCTTAACTTATCCATTTCCCCTTGCTCGGCAAAAGCCAAGCCCCAAGACATAATATAGCGTGTCTGCTTATTGTTTCCCCTCATTCTAGCTCCTCCTTCGCATTTAGCTGTGCTAATCTCCCGTGTCTTGACATTCTTAACCGCCGTTCGATCTCAGCTTCTACCATAGCTGTTCCCGCTTGAGTAAGCTGATAGGTCTTGCGCCGTTCATCGTCGTCTTCGTGTAAAAGGATGTAACCGGACTTCTGCAGCTTCTTTATCAGCGTATATAGTGTTGCAGGGCCCATGGTGATCTCGCCTTCGGTAAGCTCTTCGATGTATTTCATAATTGCATAGCCATGCTTAGGTAAGAGTAAAGCGAGCAGGATGTAGTAGGCAGAATCGGACATTTGCTCATTTTTCAAGGGTGTATTCTTAGGCATACCATACCTCCCATCAAAAATATTGAGATCGAATCACTATATCCATTATGGATATATCCGTCATGGATATAGTAAATGATTATGGTATTATCTGTCAAGGGGTATAAGCCATCTGCGAAATCTTGTTTTTCGTGAAGGTTTATAGCTGATTTTGTAAATGTGGATATTTGATTTGTGACGATCTGATGATAAAATATAATTATTCTATTCTTGCAGTGAAATAAATCATACAAATGTACTAATTATGAAAGAAGCTATAGATCGCAGCGGAGGCGGGGATGTTGTGGGAGCAGAACGGGAAAGAGTGGGGCAGGTTACAGCGGGGTCATCAGCGCTTAGGCTGCTGGAGGAGCGGCTAAGGCAATGGGGAGAACAGAAGAGTGCGCAGATCGTAGTGGATCTAAAGGTGAAGGAGCAGGCAGATGAGCTGACGCTGGCGTTCTGCGGACATTTCTCGGCGGGCAAGTCAAGCATGATTAACAAGCTTTGCGGTAAGGCCGTGCTGCCTTCGGGTCCGGTTCCAACCAGTGCGAATATCGTATCGATCCGCAGCGGAGCACCGCAGGTGCTGCTGCATCCGGTGGACGGAAGCTCCGGAGGGAATCTTGGGGTGATCCAGACTACTCCCGACCGGCTTCAGGATTACTGCCGCCAAGGGACTGAATATTCTACGATAGAGGTGTGGGAGGATGTCCCTGTACTTGGGGAGCACGGTGTGCTGATGGATACTCCCGGCGTAGATTCGACAGATGAGGGTCATCAGGCGGCGACCCGTTCGGCGCTGCATTTGGCGGATGCCGTGTTTTATGTGATGGATTACAATCATGTGCAGTCGGAGAATAATCTGGCGTTTGCCAAAAGCCTTAGCGACTGGGGAAAGCCGCTGTACCTGATCATCAATCAGATCGACAAGCACAGGGAACAGGAAATCCCGCTGAAGGAATACCGGCAGCAAGTGGAAAGCGCTTTCCGGGAATGGGGGATTCATTCTGCGGGGCTGTTGTTCACTTCGCTTAAGGTGGAGGGGCATCCGCTGAATCAGTGGAAGGATCTGCTGGCGCTGATCTCCGGTCTGCTGGAGCAGCGGCAGGAACTGCTGGAGTACAGCTTGTCCCGTTCCATGCATCATACGGCGGATGCTGTCCTGGCAGATTATCGTGAGCAGCAGGAGGAGGAGCGGACTGCGCTGCTGGAAGAGGCAGGCGGTGCAGCAGCGGAAGCTGTGGAAGCAGAGATCATGGCAACGATGCAGCAGGAAGCGTCGCTGGAGGAGCTGCCTGAGCAGTCGCGGCTTGATCTGCGCAGCAGGCTGGACGCCCTGCTCGGCAACACGAATCTGATGCCGGCTGATTTGCGGGATGCGGCGGGCGCATACATTGAGAGCCTCCAGCCGGGCTTCCGGCGCGGCCTGCTCTTCACCGCTGCGAAGCGGGAGAAGGAGCAGGGAGCGCGGCTGCAGCACTGGCACAGCCTTCAGCAGAGAGAGATCACTGCCCAGCTGGAGTGGCACACTCTCCAGCTGGTGCGCGAATGGGCGGAAGGCCTGGAGCTGTGGCAGGAGGAGGCGGAGCCGCTGCTGAAGCAGGCGTTCCCGGCGGTGAGCCAGCAGTGGCTGGCGGATCAGGTGAAGCCGGGAACCGGGGCTTCGGGCGAGGCGCTGCTTAATTTCTGCCGCACGCTTGCGGCAGAGATTAAGGCGCAGTTCCGCCGCGCGGTCCTGGCCTTCGGTGAGCCGCTGCTGGATGCGCTGCCGCCGCTGGTGGAGGAGCGGCGCGCGGAGCTCACGCGCCGCCGGGCGGCCCTGCA
>NZ_JBHUKY010000043.1:0-1443 GCF_042684125.1 Paenibacillus rhizoplanae
TGAGCATTTTGCATTAATCTAAGCCCTTGTTACACAAAGGTTTTTCGAGTATAAAAAAGGACTTCACCCCAACTTGGAGAAGTTTTTTGGTAACGACACCAAAACACTCAAGAGGAGGAAGCCCCCTTTGTATATTCTCCAAGAAAGTCTATTTTCCTTTGAGGAGCTTCAAAAAATCGAATCGAAAGAACGACTGCCTATCTTTTTCAGTGCATTGGACCTGAGACCGTATGCGAGGCAATTGAGAAACCCTTCACCCCGAGGAGCGGATGGGCACTGCCGTCAAGGCATTCTTCGCGCATTACTCGCGGCTCCCTTAGAGAACATCGATACGTTCACCGGCCTAGCGCGTAGACTGGAGTTTGACCTTCGTTTCCGTTACCAATGTGGGCTTCGGCTAGATATCCCCGCCCCTTCAATTTCCACGTTAAGCCGGGTTTTTGCCGAGTTGACCCGCAAAAACCTTACTCAGCAGTTATTTGAGGATCTTGTGGCTCAGTGCCAAGAAGTTGGAATCATCGACGGCACGCATGTCGCCATCGACAGCGCAGCCATTCACGCCTATGAGAAAAAAGAACACAAGCGAAAAAGCGAGCTCACTGGCAATGCCAACTGGGGTGCAAAGTTTGACACCTTCGGCAACAAAGTCAAGTGGTTTGGCTATAAGTTGCACCTGGCTGTCGATGCCAAGAGTGAACTTCCTATGGCGCTCCAGGTGACTCCTGCTCATGTGAACGACGGAGACGAAGGGCCTGCACTCATGACAACTGTCGCTGCAAAATCCAACGTGAAATTCTTCATGCTGGATGCGGGCTACGACCAAATGAAAAACTACGAGGCGGCCCGGAACGTCAAGGCGCAAGCCATTATTCCGCTGAATCCGCGGAATGAAAAGGAACCGCCAGCGGGGATCACCCAAAAAGGCACGCCCTGTTGTTCGATGGGATTCCCCATGACGTATTGGGGACAGGAAAAGGTATATTTGAAATTTCGTTGCCCACATACGACAGGTCAAGTGGATTGTCCTTTAGGCATGGCTGCTTGTTCATCCTCCAATTATGGAATGGTGGTTAAAATCAACAGTCAAACGGATCTTAGGCGCTATGCATTGCCGCATCGGGAAAGCCGAGGCTGGAAGGAACTTTACAATAAACGAACCAGTGTAGAACGCTGCAATTCTCGAATGAAGACCTATTTAACTGCAGACCAACTCCATGTTTGGGGGATTCAGAAAGTCACGACTCACCAATATTTAAATGCGATTGTGTTACTTGCCTCTGCTCTGGCCATCGCGAAGCAACGCGTCCAAAACGCAGCTTAAAAATTCAAATTCATTGAAATTCTGCCCGTCTGTCCATTTATCGCTCCGCTCTCACAACAAGGAGATTCCACTGTGGCCTAACTATGACTTTGAATCAAAATATGAATTATGCAAAATCCTCA
>NZ_JBHUKY010000044.1:0-24273 GCF_042684125.1 Paenibacillus rhizoplanae
ATTCTGCCCGTCTGTCCATTTATCGCTCCGCTCTCACAACAAGGAGATTCCACTGTGGCCTAACTATGACTTTGAATCAAAATATGAATTATGCAAAATCCTCAGTTAAGAAAAGACTCTATATCCTTTTTGATTGTTGAAACAGACATATATATTTAAGCTTCAACTTGCTTCAATCAATCGTTCATTAAGTAAGCATCACTGATTCTTGGCCTGTTCTTGGTATGACAAACGCTAATTTTGAGTTTGAGCCTGTTTAAGTCCAGCCTTTTTCGCAAAAAAAGCCTCTTGCCGATTCATGCTATAACCTTCAGGTGAAGGTTATAGTATGCATGTAGCCAAGGGCTTATTTGCGCCAATCACCCTACATACATTGCAGTTTATGACGTATATACGCAGCTTGTAACGTGCAGAGGAGAGAGCAGGCGATGAGAAAAACATATTTATCCTTATTTACTCTGGTATTCTGGATTCCTGCGGTGATCCTTAGCTTCCTGGTCTGGAACGATTATTCCGGTTATGTGCGCAGTGCAGCGGATCGCCTGCACCCGGTCAAAGCGCTGTATTATCTGGACCAGGGCAAGAAGGTGCTTGCGGTCATGGACAGCAGCAACGGGCTGATGGCGACGTTGTATGACGCTGGCACCCGTAAGGCTGAGCAGGAGGTAGAGCTGCGCTCGGACATCCACCGGCAGCGGCTGGTCTCTTATCAGGCCGGTAAGCTGGTGGTCGCAACCAAGGACAATACAGGCCTGCAGGTGAATGTTATTGATCCGGCGGGGGGCGCGAAAGAGCTGGTACAGGGAAGCTTTAATATTCCAACATTTCTGAGCTCGGATGGACATGAATGGCGGGGCCGATTACTGTTCGCCGGGGCGGATAAAAGCTCAGCGGTCCATGTGGCAGAAGTCAGCCAGGCTCAGCTCCATTACGCGAATCTGAACGGATCAGCCGGGCTTCCCGCACGGCCGGTCTCGATCCGTGAAGCCTCCTTCAGCTTCATGGACGGGTATCAGCTTCCCTTCTATGAACTGGGACTCAAGGACGGGCGTACTGCTTATGCTTCTGCCCTCTTCGGCAAGGACGGCATACCTCTACTTGGGCTGAAGGGGGAGCAGGAGAGTGCTCCCGAAGCGCAGAAGAGGGTAGGGCAGGAGTTTGCCGTGCAGTTCGGACTGGACAATACCCGGCTACTGCGGGTAAGCAGCGAATATCCAAAACAGGTTCACTATTATAATGAGGCCGCAGGTAAATGGGGCGAAGCCGTCAAGACTCCGGAGCCGGTCTATCAGGCCAGGCTCTTCCCGCTGAACGACCAGGAGACGCTGATTGCCGGGTCCACCACGGAAGACGAAATCAACGGTACCGTGCATGGTTATTTGTATCATGGGCAGACCGGGGAATTTACGAATGTCAATGCCGCGCTTAAGACATTATCCTACGATCAGCTGCAAGATCCGAAGCTGAGCTTCTATAAAGAAGCGAATAATGATACACTGTACTATTCAAGTCCTGATTCATTGGGAGGCTGGCTGCTTGTCAAGGAGGGGCTTAGCGGACAGATCAGCAACGGGGAGCTGCAGCAATGGCAGATGGCTGCCGGGGAGGATCAATTATCTGCAGCGACCTTCAAGAACTATGTGCTGACATGGAATGCCCTGGTTGTGAACTGGGTGATCTGGCTCGCCATTCCTTTACTGATGGTGGTGGGACTACTCTGGCTGCCACAGCTTCTCATCCGCAAGCGGTGGCAGAAGCTGGCCGAGGGGGTTCTGATTCAAGGCACAGTTATGAATATATCGGAGACGGGGATGCTGGTCAACGAACAACCACAGGTCCGGCTTACCGTCCGTTTCACGGACCAGGGCCAGAGTAAGGAAGTCCAGATCAAGCAGGTCATTTCTTATCTGAACCCGATCCGTCCAGGCGATCAGGTGATGATCAGCTATAACCGGAGCAAGCATAAGGCGATCCTGGTACGGGAGAGCGAGCTTAAGAACCAGGCGCCTCCCCGGATCATTCATGATGCGGTCTTAAGACAGATGGAAGCCTGCGGACCTGTAAACCGCGGGCAAGCACTGCTGCTGCACTTTGAGGCAGCAGGCCAAAGCTACAGTGTGCCTGTGGTGCAGCCCTCCGGCTTCGTCTACCGTATCGGAGAACGGGCAGATCTGATAATCACAAGCGGCAACGCCCGTTTGTTGAGATATGGTCCTGCGGAGCGGATTGATCAGGCAACCCAGCTCACCTTAGAGGCTGAAATTACAAGAGTTCAGCGGTTGCCGGTGAAGATTGCCGGCCAGGATCTGCTGCTGCTTGAGATAGTGATGATGAACGGGCAGGAACGTCTGAGCAAGGTGAACAGCCAGTTCGTCCCGGAGAATCTGGAAGTCACTGTAGGCGCGGTAGTTCCCGTAACTGCAAAGCCGGAGGAGGTTGCGCTTCAATCGCGGCTTCTGCAAGGCAAGCAAGGCAGTGCCAGCGTTCGATCGGTCGACTACCGGGGAACGACCGGTGACCGGCCGCTCGCCACGATCACCGTCGAACGCGGCGGACAGAGCTACCGGATCAGGCAATCTATAGAACCGGTGTATGGCGTAGAAGCCGGGGATGAATTATGGATTGCCTACGATGAGCGCACCGGGGAAGCCACTATTGTTAATTATGCGACTTAGCAATTTATTATATGGATGCGGGAAGGGGAGAACGGATGATGGACAGTAGCAGTCGAATATGCGGTTCTAGGAATTTTAGGTTCCAGTTAAGCAGGAAGCACAACCTTCCCCATTGCAGTATAGGTCTGTCTTATTCAGTCTGTCTTCAGGGCCCTCTTGATGGCTGAATCGGACAGCCCTATATTTCTCATGAATGAAGGAATGTGCAACTCTCCCTGCTGATGCAGAGGAGAGTTTTTTTGATTTAGCTCAGATAGGAGTTGTTCACGATGCAATTGAATTTATTCAATAATGGTAATCCAAAAAGAACATTCGGCTGGGCGGATATTCTCGTCATTTCCTTGTTGTTATCCGTCCTGTATGCCGCAGCGAAGCTAGGCTCGGGGATGCAGGTACCTTTAGATCCAGAGGAACTGTCCTCGCTCAGTCTGGACCCCAAATGGCTGCCTTATTATGCAGGCCGCTCGCTCTTGCGGATGTTTATCGCTTTTGGAGCATCCCTGATCTTCACCTTCGTGTACGGCCGCATCGCGGCGTATAACCGGACTGCAGAGAAGTTTATGATTCCCGCCATTGATATCCTGCAATCCGTTCCTGTACTAGGATTCCTGTCGGCCACAGTACTGGCCTTCATGGCCTTGTTCCCGGGCAGCCTGCTCGGCGTGGAACTAGCTTCGATCTTCGCTATTTTTACCAGCCAGGTCTGGAATATGACCCTTAGCTATTATCATTCCCTTAAGACGATTCCGCGCGAGCTGAATGAGGCTGCCGCGATGAACCGATTGGGCGGATGGCATCGGTTCACGAAGCTGGAAGCCCCCTTTTCGATGATCGGTCTGGTATGGAACAGCATGATGTCATTTGGCGGAGGCTGGTTTTTCCTCGCAGCCAGTGAGTCGATCAGCGTGCTGAACCAGGATCTGCATCTGCCCGGAATCGGGACATACATGGCATTGGCCGCAGATGACGGCAATATGAGGGCGCTTATCTATGCGATCCTGACGATGGTTGTGCTGATTGTGATGGTAGACCAATTATTCTGGCGTCCGGTGATTGCCTGGAGTCAGAAATTCAAGAATGAACAGACGGAAGCAGGCGAAGCCCCAACCTCCTGGGTGTTAGAGCTTCTGAAGCGGGCCAGCTTTGTTCATTATCTTAACCGTAAGCTGCACGGCGGCGTTCATGACGGATTCCTGCGGCTTACCACCCGAAGCGCACAGTTGAATCTGCCTCATGTTCCGTCAAGGGTCAAAAAGGCCCTTCAATGGCTATTCCTGTCTGCGGCCGCTGTGCTGATGCTCAAGTATTTGTATTCAGGCATTCTCGAGATTGCCCAATTAAGCTGGGGCGAGCTGATTCATGTGGTGTACCTCGGCCTGCTGACCGCACTGAGGGTAGTCGTCTCAACACTGCTGGCTGTAATCTGGACGCTGCCTGTAGGTGTGTTCATCGGAACGAATCCGCGGCTGTCAAGAATTGTTCAGCCTGTTGTGCAGGTCCTGTCTTCTTTTCCGGCCAACATGGCGTTTCCAATATTCACGATTCTGTACTTGAAGTATGGAATATCGATGGAGATTGGGGCCATTCCGCTGATGATGCTGGGTACACAATGGTATGTATTATTTAATGTGATTGCCGGGGCGATGGCCATTCCTTCCGATCTCAAGGAAGCCGCGGTAACTCTGAAATTGACGCGCTGGCAGACCTGGAAGACGCTCATTCTTCCCGCTGTTTTCCCCTTCCTCGTCACTGGCTGCATTACGGCAAGCGGAGGCGCCTGGAACGCCAGCATCGTCTCCGAAATCGTCTCC
This sequence comes from Paenibacillus rhizoplanae, assembly GCF_042684125.1. Classification (NCBI taxonomy): domain Bacteria; kingdom Bacillati; phylum Bacillota; class Bacilli; order Caryophanales; family Paenibacillaceae; genus Paenibacillus; species Paenibacillus rhizoplanae. The sequence goes on from NZ_JBHUKY010000044.1 coordinate 4,487, forward strand.
TGGAAGGATCAAGATCTGCAGGCAGCCGGGTTAGGTACATTCATTGCGCAAGCCACCACGAACGGGAACTGGCCGGAGATCATCTGGGGCATTATCGTCATGTGCCTGCTCGTTGTGATCGTGAACCGTCTGGTGTGGCGCAGGCTGTATGCCTTAGCTGAAAGCAAATATCACTTGGATTAGAGGTGTAGAACATGACCACAGCATTGATTGAATTAAAGCAAATCACCAAACGTTATGATCAGCCGAAGCAGGCAAATGTGAGTATTCTGGAAGATATCAACCTTCAGATTAAAGAAGGCGAGTTAGTCTCGATCCTGGGACCTTCAGGCTCGGGGAAATCGACGCTTCTGCGCATCATCGCAGGTCTTGTGCCACCTTCTCAAGGCTCGGTGCTCTATAATGGACAAGAGATAACCGGTACAAATCCGGGCGTCGGGATGGTGTTCCAATCGTTTGCATTATTCCCTTGGCTTACGGTCCTTGAGAATGTGAAGCTGGGACTGGAGAACAAACCGCTGCGCGAAGCCGACAAAATGCGTAAAGCACTCGCTGTCATCGATATGGTTGGTCTGGACGGCTTTGAAGGGGCATACCCCAAAGAATTATCAGGAGGGATGCGCCAGCGTGTGGGCATCGGCCGGGCGCTCGTCATGGAGCCGGATATTCTTCTGATGGATGAACCGTTCTCGGCTCTTGACGTATTGACCGCAGAGAATCTGAAACGCGACTTGCTGGAGCTGTGGACGGAGCGGCAAATCCCTACCAAATGCATTATTATGGTCACCCACAGTATAGAGGAAGCTGTCTATATGTCAGACCGGGCGATCGTCTTATCCAGAGATCCCGCCCGTGTGATCTCCGATATTCCCATTGCGCTGCCGCACTGGCGGGATAAGCAAGAGCCGCAGTTCACCTCGCTGGTGGACCGCATCTATTCCATACTGACTCAAAGGGAAGTGAAATCTACCGATCCGAACATTGAAAAGAATAATACCATCGAGAAAATCCAACCGGTTCCGGCAGGTGCCCTGACAGGCTTCATCGAACTGATCCAGGATTTGGGACAACAAGTGGATTTGTATAAGCTGGCCGATCAATTAAGTCTGAAACTGGAAGATTTCCTGCCCATCGTCGAGGCGGTGGAAATGCTGCAATTTGCTACGATTCTGCAAGGAGATATCGAGCTGACAGAGGTTGGACATCAATTCGCCGATGCAAGCGTCCTGTTGCGCAAGGAAATTTTCAAGACCCAGGTGCTGGAGCATGTTCCGATCATGGACAAAATCATCTGGATTCTGCAATCAAAATCCAATAACAAGATGGAACGGGCCTTTTTCGTGGAGATTTTTGAGAAGCATTTTGAGGCAGAGGAAGCCGCACTACAACTGGATATCCTATGTTGCCGGAACGGGTCTGGAGCACGGGTATATGGAAGACATTATCGTCCATCCAGATTATCAGAGGCGCGGAGTAGGACAGCAGCTTGTTAAGGAGCTATTGAATGAGTCTATTCGACGCGGATTGACCATAGTAACCCTCACTTATAGCCGTAAGCATAAAGAATTCTATGAAAAGTGCGGATTCTCGTCTACAGCGGCCGGGATCTGGCGGGCGGAGGAAGGAAAGTAATTCATACAAGAACTGAGAAACCAGCGAACCCCTATGGACGCTGGCTTTTTGGCGGCCGTAAATCGGAAGTAATTCTATAATATGTAAGGTGATTTACTATTATTAGGCAGGTTAATTCCATCTTCCCTATCCGTTATGATTACATAAGCTGCGCCCTTTGAAGGAGGTTCTGCGGACTTATGAATCCGACCCGGACATTGATTAAGGAGATATTGTCTGACAGCAAGAGAACCCTTTTTTTGATTCTATTCTTCAATATCTCAGCCGCATTGGTCTCGACTCTTCAGCCCCTCCTGTTCAAAGACCTGTTCGACGACATCCTGCCAGACAAGCAGATCGGGACGGCTGCATTCTATATGCTCCTGCTTATTCTAATTCCCGTAATCTACGCCGCCTTGAACAGCGTTACCTCTTATTACAATAATGAGCTGGGCAACCATTTATCCAAGAATCTGCGCCTGCGGCTGTTCTCTGACGTACTCCGGACCCGGCCAAGTAACGTGGACAGCATCGGCAAGGGCGAAATCATCAACCGGATCACTTTGCAGGTGGGGATGCTGTGTGAAATTTTCGTGGTAGACACCCTGATGTCCATGGTCTCGAATGCTATTCTGCTGATCGCGACCCTGTGGATCATGTTCTCGATGAGTACCGAGCTTACACTCGCGGCCATCCTCTCATTCCCTCTATGTATGTACGGCTTCAAGCGCTTCAGGAGCAAGACAGAGCGCCTGGATAAGCAGTATCATGGTATTTTGGATAAGGGCATCAATTATTTGAATGATTTCTTCACGAATCTGAAGGCGGTCCACAGGTGTAACGGACATCAGGCAGAGCAGAAGCGCTGGAGGGAGTGGAATGACGAGGCGTGGAGGATATCCAGACAGTCCAGGCTATTTCATCATGTGGTGTTGAACCTGGTCGCGGATACGGTCATTTCCATCATTACAGGCATCATTTACGGCTATAGTCTGTTCCTGATTCTAAAAGGCCGCATCTCACCAGGCACATTGCTGGCCTTCATTGTGATTCTTCCAAGGCTGTATCACATTTTCAAGTCGCTGTTAACGCTGAATATCGATAGGAGCCGGATGACGGTCATTATTAACAACCTGAATGACATCCTTGAACTGGAGAAAATCGGATCGGGAGCTAACGCTCCGAACTATAGCCGCGTCCCCCTCCTGCAGATGAGGAATGTCTCGTACCGGTATGCTCCGGCAGATTCTTTTGGGATCACGGACTTTAATCTGGAGATTCAGCCAGGAGCCTTCGTGGGGATTGTTGGATTAAGCGGCTCAGGGAAATCTACGATATTCGAGCTGATCCACAGGTTCATAGAGCCGGATGAAGGCGAGATCTGCCTGGACGGTGTTGCGATCCAAGAGCTCGACATACATGAATTAAGAAGATATGTCGGCTATTCCCCGCAAAAGGGAGTGCTATGGAACAAGTCCATTCTCGACAACATTATTTATCCTTTGCAGAAGGAAGACATGAATGAAGAGACATGGCGGAAATTCAGCACTGCTGTTAACCTTGCCCATGTAGACCCATTTGTTCTATCCATGCCTGAGCAATATGACAAGCAGGTGGAGAACCACGGCGACAATCTCTCCGGCGGCGAGATCCAGCGGATTCTATTAGCCAGGGCTTTCATGAGTGAACCCCGGATTCTGATGCTGGATGAATACACCTCAGCTCTCGACGCCTTGACAGAGAGTGACTTGAACGATACCTTGTTGAGCCTGAAGGGGAAGCAGACGATCCTGGTAATCGCGCACAGGCTGTCCACCGTGAAGAATGCAGATGTCATCCTGGTCGTGGATAAGGGCCGCATTGTTGAGCAAGGAAGTCCGGCAGAACTACTGGCCCAACAGGGAATGTATTACAAGATGGTGGAGAAGCAGAAAATTTAGACGAAAGAGGACCTCAAGCCCAAAACTTCTCTGGAGTCACGGTAGTCCTACACTGAGGAACATTAGTTTGGGAAATTTAGGATGCCAAGTGAGCCAAGGCTTAGTATAATAGGTGCAGACGGATTCCAAGGAGGAGGTGGTTGTATGAGTGCAGGCGATATTAGCGACATTAGCGATATTACTCCGATTACCCAATTGAATATGAAAAGGAGAGGCTTTCATGAGCTACAACCCCGAAATCCCGAGAACCAGGTACGACAACTATGGCGACCGTGAATGGACACGGCTTACGAAGGATGGTCCAGGCGAGCTTTTGTATCAGGTGCATCTGGATATTCTTCAGCGTTACACTAAGCCAACTGATACAGTGCTGGAGATTGGCGCAGGTTCAGGCAGGTATACTAAGGACCTCGTGACCATGTGTTCCGAGTTGACCGTCGCTGATCTGTCAAGCCATCAGATTGAATTCAATCAATCCAAAATGCAAGAGCTGTCCCTGGCGGACAGAATCAAGGCGTACCATGTACTAGATGTGCTGGATATGAGCGTGTTTGAAGATGCTTCGTTCGACACTGTGGTATGCATCGGCGGTGTAATTAATTATCTCTTGGACAAAGAGACGGATGGAATCCGGGAGCTGCTAAGAGTACTGAAGCCGGACGGGATACTCATTCTGGGTTCCATGAGCTTCATCGGCGCTTCCATGTATTATCTGGATGGCATCCGTTATGAGAAAGACCAGTTCGGCATTGAAGCTACCAAGTGGATCATGAACACAGGGATACAAGACGAAGAGCATTATCCCGTTCCGAGCAAGCATTACGTCCATATGATGAGAAGCGCTGAATTAGATGCTTTATTTGCCCAGTTTCCGGTTAATATTCTGGAGAGAAGCTCCGCTGGACTCTATACGCAAGCTGGAGACGCTGCCTTGGCGAATGCCCGGGGGGACCAGGAATTCTGGAAGCTGATTGTCGAACAAGAAATTGCGTTCACCAAATTACCTGGCACGCTTGATTGTGGGATGAATCTCATCTACGTGGTGCGCAAGTTATAAGGCTGCCGCTCAATAAGCATGGCTTAGTCAAAATCCCGTCTGCCACAAACAGGCGGGACTTTTCATATCCAAACGAACGGGGGATCACGGAATGGGAGTATGGACTAGTTCTATGAATGGCGCACCTTGGACCAAAAGTAAAATGAGTACAGCGGTGAAGCAATTGCGCGAGCGGGCGCTTATTTCGTATGTCATCGATGTGGACAAGCTCCAGGATCTGCAGGAATTAGATCAGCATGTATTTGCCGAACGCCCGGATCTGGTCTTGTCAATTAGTCAAGCCGACAGGAAAGTGCGCTATTCCGAGGAATTGCTGCAGACCTTAGCAGAACTACAGCACATCACAGCCTTAGAGTTGAATCTGTTTCATAGTGTGGATCTGAGTGTGCTTGGCAAGTTGCAGCGACTGCAGTTTTTATCCATTTCGGCCAAAAAGCCGATAGACCTAAGCTTCCTCGCAAGCTTCAAGCAGCTACAATATCTCTCGGTCCATGGGCAATTTCAGGACTTAACGCCGATAGGCGATGCCGCCAGCCTGGATACCTTAATCTTGCGGACTACGATTCATGAGCTGGAATTTGTCCGCCGGTTACCGAACCTGCTGTGCCTCTTCATTCACGACTCCATCTTGAAAGGATCACTGGATGCGCTTGCAGATTCTACCGTCCCCATGCTGAGTCTGGCGGCTATCCGCAACTTAACGAAGGTGGATGCCCTGGAGTCCATGAGCAATCTTACATACCTGAACTTATCCTTGCCGAAGCTTGAGGCTTTGTGTGACTTTTCGAATATGCCGGGGCTTATACAGCTTGAACTCGATCAGATGAAATCCCTGGAGGATATTGACCCTTTATGGACCGCAACGCAGCTTGAAATGTTACAGCTAAGAGAGATTTCAGCAGCCGTGACCGCGAAGGAGTTAGAGCCTTTGACCGCAATGAAGCATCTGAAGCAGGTGGACTTCCAGTTCCTTGATCTCAAAAAAGGAAGGATCGCAGCCTTACGTGAGTCGTTTGCCCAGGCAGGCAAGAGCCACCTTCTGTATGAGAATATCGCCGAAGCCCAGCGAATCCAGCCCATGATGTTAGTGCATTTACGTAAGCATATGGGAGTAGTTCAATAAGTTATTTCAATAAGACAGAAGATAGGAGTGATCACAGTGATTGATTTAGTACAACTCCAGAAGAGAGTGTATCAGAACAAGCTGGAAAAGGGGTTCAATGTCACAGATATTTATCAGGAATTCTGCCTGACCCACGGCGAACTGTCTGAGGCCTGCGATGCTTACCGGAAGAAGAAAGACGACCTCGGTGAAGAGTTGGCTGACGTAGCCATCTACCTGATTGGACTGGCGGAGATTCTGGGAATTAACCTGGAAGAAGAGATCATGAACAAGATCGACAAAAATGAAAAGAGGAGCTATGAGAATAGGGATGGGGTGCTAATAAAAGTGAAGGAGTAGAGCGCATTCTCCAATCTTCGTGCATAAGCACCCCGATAGTATGGAAAAACTTCTATAGTGCAGATAAACAGCATGAATAGATTTCTCAGGAGGTTAGCGTGATGACAACTCAGGACCCGAAGGAGCTTTTGAAGCTGAAGCATGAGCAGGATGAGGAGAAGAGACAGTTCACTACCTTTGCCCGGGCTGTATCCGAAGACGGGGAAGTAGAAGCAGGTCAGGAATTCAGTCATGACCGGGTGCCTGACGACCAGAACCGTATGAAATCGGTGGAGAACAGACAGAACTGAGCAGGACCCTGACGGAAAAGTACAATGGATGGACCCTCAGGAAGCCTTTTATGCGTTCCTGAGGCTTTTTTTGTTTATTTTGTATACATACACTACTCATGGAGGTTCATTTAATGGTTTTTATCATCTCAATTACCATCGTAGCGATTTTTGCAATATGGGGAGCAGTGGCGCCTGACCAGATGGCAAGTACCGCTACTGCCGCGTACACTTTCTCCATCCATAATTTCGGCTGGTTCTATTTGCTGGCAACTCTGTTTTTCTTGATCTTCACCTTCTATTTGGCCTTCAGCAGGTTTGGCAGTATCCGGCTGGGAGACGATGACGATGAACCGGAATATTCCACAGTCTCCTGGCTGTCGATGCTATTCAGCGCAGGAATGGGGATCGGGCTTGTCTACTGGGGAGTGGCTGAACCGCTGTCCCATTATTTATCTCCGCCGGAGGGCGTAGCAGGAGGGACGACAGAAGCTGCACGGATCTCCATGCGCTATTCTTTTTTCCACTGGGGACTGCACCCATGGGCGATCTATGCCGTGATCGGATTGACGCTTGCTTATTTCCAGTTCCGCAAAGGGTACAAAGGCTTGATCAGCTCAGCGTTTATACCTCTACTCGGGGAGCGGCTGGTATCCGGCTGGCTGGGCAAGGCCATTGATATTTTGGCGGTGATTGCCACTATATTTGGGGTAGCGACTTCGCTTGGTCTCGGGGCTCTGCAGATTAATGGAGGTCTGCATTATTTATTCGGACTTCCGAACACCGTAGCCGCTCAGATTGCAATTATTGCGGTAGTGACCGTGCTGTTCCTCATCTCCGCTACCAGCGGTCTGGACAAGGGAATCAAAATCCTCAGCAACACCAACCTAGTGATCGCCGTTCTTTTGATGCTGTTCGTATGGATCACAGGTCCGACCTCGTTTATCTTTGATACCTTTACCACCACATTAGGCAGCTATTTGCAAAACATCGTCAATATGAGCTTGAGATTAACGCCTTTTTCCAAAGGAACCTGGGTCGGGGCGTGGACCTTATTCTATTGGGCCTGGTGGATTGCCTGGGCACCCTTTGTCGGAACGTTTATCGCGAGGGTATCCAAGGGAAGAACCATTAAGGAGTTTGTCATTTGCGTGCTGATTGTACCGAGTCTGTTCGGATTCGTCTGGTTTTCGGTATTTGGCGGAACGGGTATGCAAATGGAGCTGTTCGACGGTGTTCAGCTGGCAGAAGCCGTTAAAGGAGATACGACTACCGCCCTTTTTGTCATGCTGGAGCAACTCCCCTTAGGCACCATTGTATCGTTTATAGCTACGATTCTGATTATGATCTTCTTCATTACATCAGCCGATTCGGCTACCTTTGTACTGGGCATGCTGACCTCAGACGGCAAGCTGAACCCCAGCGCAAGAGTCAAATTAACCTGGGGGATTCTGCAATCCTCCATCGCTGTAGTGCTGCTGATTAGCGGCGGATTAGGCGGGCTTCAGACCGCTTCCATTGTAGCAGCTTTGCCTTTTGCCATTGTTCTCATCGGCATGTGCTTCTCCCTGCTTAAAGCGCTCAAGGAGGAGGACAAAGAGCGTCGTCAACGGGAAAAACGCCAACGCCAACAGCTGAAGCAGCTGTTGGAAGAGCAAGAAGGGGCCCAGCCTAATGTGGATTCCATTTGATCAATCATTTGTGGTGTGTGTTAAAGATCACAACGGATAATCTAAGGATAGAAGCTAACAGAATGGAGCTAGTTGTAGAGAACTTATTAAAAGAATTCGGCGCGGTTTAGCTTGAAGTAATATACAATGTATGAACCCTCAGGAACGCGATTCTAGCGTCCTGAGGGTTTTTTCGTAATCAGCCTTCATTCACAATTCAGATTAATATCTTATAAGAAATTCTAGAAATCACATAAATTTATCTGGTTAGGGGGTGCTAATATACAACTATAAATAAAGACGAGGTGATGAAATGCAAGCGAAACTGGCAGCGGACGCCATTCCCCTCTCCAAAAAGCGGAACTCATGGATAAGGACGATAAAAAAGTATAAAGTGATGTACGCGCTCTTGTTCCCGGCATTAATTTATTTTGCCGTATTCAAATACATTCCTATGGCGGGAATCATTATTGCCTTTAAGAACTATAACCTGGCTTTGGGGCTATGGGATAGCCCGTGGGTGGGATTCAGAAATTTCACGGATTTTATGAACGGCGTGTATTTCTGGGACATCATGAGAAACACGATTATCATATCGCTGTATAAGCTGTTGTTCGGTTTCTCGGCTCCTATTATTCTGGCTTTGCTGCTTAACGAAGTGTATACCCAGTGGTTTAAGAAAATCGTCCAAACGATCACGTATTTACCCCATTTTCTGTCATGGGTCATTGTGTATGGAATGATGGTGGCTTTATTAGCCCCGGGGGATGGTCTGTTTAACATGATTTTGAAGGAAGCTGGAGTGGAGCCTATCTCCTTCCTGACAGAACCTGCCTGGGGCAGACTGCTGATTATCTTATCTGAAATATGGAAGGATATTGGCTGGGGAGCGATATTGTACCTTGCCGCATTAGCGGGAATCGATCCGAGTCTATATGAAGCGGCTAGAATGGATGGCGCTTCCAAATCGAGACAACTCTGGCATGTAACCCTTCCCGGCATTCGGGGAGTTATGATTCTGATGCTGATCCTGAAGTTAAGCCATATCCTGGATGCTGGTTTTGACCAGATATTCATGTTTGCCAACAGCTTCAATCAGGAGAAGATCGACATTATCGACACCTGGGTATACCGGGAAGGGCTTGAGCGGCTTAAGATTGGCCTGGCTACGGCTGTAGGATTGTTTAAAGCAGTCATCGGATTTATTTTAGTGCTGACGGCGAATAAGATCGCCAAAAAATTCGATGGGCAAATCTGGTGAGGGGGTGATCTAAATGATCAATTTAACAATCGGGGAAAAAGTCTGGCAAGCCGTCGTTTATTTTATACTGATTATGCTATCCCTGCTGTGCTTACTCCCCTTTCTGTATGTGGTTGCAGTCTCAGTGACCCCGGAATCGGAAGTGCTAAGAAGAGGAATTGTGATTATACCAGAGACCTTTACCTTTCTGGCCTACAAAGAAGTATTCATCTCTCATGGCATTGGGCAGGCGTATAAAATCACCTTGTTCCGGACGATTGTAGGCACTTTGCTGAATGTGTTTTTTACGGTAATCGCAGCGTATCCCTTATCCAAAAAATATTTACCGGGCCGAAGCCCATTCCTGCTATTCATTGTCTTCACGATGATGTTCGGGGGAGGATTAATTCCGACTTATTTATTAGTCCGCTCGCTGGGATTGCTGAACAGTCCATGGGTACTGATCATTCCACAGCTCATCAGTGCCTTTAATCTGGTCATCATCAAAGGATTTTTCGAGCAATTGCCTGCAGAAATTGAGGAATCAGCGAGAGTAGACGGGGCAAGTGAACTTCAGTCCTTATGGCGGATCATTTTACCCCTGTCCTTGCCCGTCCTGTCCACCATCTCCTTATTCTACGCAGTCGGGCATTGGAACAGTTACTTCGATGCTATTGTCTATATCAATGATTCCAGCCTGATGCCGCTTCAAGTCATCTTGCGTAACATCCTGCTTAACGTCGCCACCCAAAGTGCTGATTCGCTTGCCAATTCCGGAGCGGTGAGTACGTTCGCAGTGCAAATGGCTGCAGTTGTGGTGACTACCGTCCCGATCTTAATCGTCTACCCCTTCATGCAAAAGCATTTTACCAAAGGTGTACTCTTGGGATCGGTCAAAGGTTAAAAAGCATTTCAACCGGAGTTGTTACGGGGAAACCGTGATAATATAGAAGCAAAGGAGAGGTCATTATGCAACGTAAAGCGATTTCATTGGCTATTCTGGCAGCAATGGTCGGGTTGGGAACGGTGTTGTCCGGATGTGGGGAAGCTAAAGAGGATACATCGACAGCTCCAAGTAATTCACAAGACCCGTCTAGTCCCTTTAAAACTAAACTAAAAATCTCGATGTTCAACCAGGGGACGTTCAATGCTGCTGCTCCGATTCCTCCCCGTGAAGAAGATATCCAGCGCCAAATGCTGGAGAAAGCCGTCAATATCGACCTGGAAATGATGATTCCTCAATCCGGGCAAGCAACGACTAAATTAAATACGCTCATTGCCGGCGGAGATATTCCGGATCTGATTTTCTTGAAAAGCCGGGCGGATCTCGCGCAATATTATGATCAGGGTGTTCTTGCGGATCTGACACCGTATCTGGATCAATTCCCTGAATTGAAGAAACGGTTCAGCAGCGACTCCTGGGAGGCGGTGTCCTATCAGGGACAAACCATTGGGGTTCCCGGTTATGATAATGTGAACGGGATCAGCCGAAGCTACTTTATCCGTAAAGATTGGCTGACCAAGCTGAATATGGAAGTGCCCACGACACCTGACGAGCTCTTTGAAGTTATGAAAGCCTTTACAGAGAAGGACCCGGACGGTAACGGCAAAAACGATACGTACGGCTTCATAGGCGGTATGAATAAAGAAGGCAATCTGCAAACCTACGGTTTCGATAGCCTGATGTGGATGTTCGGTGTCAATCCGCCATCAGCCATTGATGTGAAGGACAATGAACCGGTGTTCCTGTTTACCGACCCCAAAATGAAGGAAGCACTCGCTTATATTCATAAAATGATGGAAGCCAAGGTTGTAGATCCGGACTGGGTGACGATGAATACGCCTGATTTGCTCGACCAAAAGCTATTTAAGGGGAAGGTCGGCTTCATGATCAGAGACGCCCGCAGGCTGGAACCGGATTATCAGCAGAAAATGAAAGAAATCAGCGGAGAGGTGCCGGAATGGATCGTGATCCCTCCAATGACAGGCCCTTATGGTGATCAGATTGTAGAGAGAAAATCGTTCCAGGGCAATTCATGGGCTATCTCCAAAAAAGCGGATAAGGAGAAAATCATCCGCATCTTGTCCATGCTGAATTATTTCTTCACGGACCAGGAAGCCTATCCGAATTTTGCATACGGGATCAAAGGGATTCATTGGGATGTGGTGGACGGCAAGATCAAAAATAAAACCTCCGAATTATCGAAGGATATGAAAGAAAAGTACCTATGGGTCGATCATTATAGAATGCCGCGCCGCGGGGATGATGCTGAGTACTTCAGCTTCCAGAATCCCAAGACGGCAGAAGCTTTTGAGAACAACCAGCAATATGTGGCGGCTACTTTGCCCGGGAATCTATTGACTGAAGACCCGAATGATTCATTGGCAGCCGACCGCCAGCGTTACATTAATGAGAGTCTGGTCAAATTCATGACTGGCAAAGAACCTCTGTCGAACTGGGACAATTTCCTCGGTACACTAGAGACCAAGTTTGACATGCAGAGATATAAGGAGTCTGTAATCAAACAATTCAAAGAAGCAGGCTTAATTAAGTAAAATCAAACGAAGAGAGCGGCTATCCTTAGCCCCTCTCTTTGTTGTCATATGCTATGATTTGTTCAATACAGATGCAGAAGGAAGATGATCCATGCGAAGAAGAATCAGCTTGCCTTTGAAATTATTTCTAATCGTGTTTGCCTTTGTGTTAAGCTGCATCATCTTGATCAGCCAATTATCTTACCGCTATGTCCAAAAGGAAATAAGAACCACGGACGTGTATTACACCAACCAGATTCTCGACAAGATAGACCAGTATTTCACCGTTAATTTCTCCTCCTTCCAGACGATCCTGTTCTCGGTCGAATCATCGGTGAAGGCCAACATTGACAATACGGATGTGATTAAAAAGCAATTAAGAGTGCTGTATGAACTTAACAGTAATTACGTAAGCAATATCTATTTGATCAAAAGCGATTTATCCATTCTAGGCGGAAGCACGCCGACCCGGATATTCGATGAACCTTTAGCGGAAAGAGAACCGTTGTTTGCTGCGGCTGACAAGGACAGAAGGACTACCTTTGTTAGCGACCCTTACAAATCCAAGTATTCCGGCTGGACTGTGACAATGGTCCGATATCTGAACGGCGCTCCGTTTCCTATAGCCATTGCGGTAGATCTGGATCTCAATGCCATTGAAGAAACCCTGTTCAAGATTAATCGGCAAGAACAAATGAATTTGGCTCTAATCACTGCATCGGGCAAAATCATTGCCGGATTCTCGGAAAATAAAGGCCCCCTGAACATTCAGGACCATACCTTTTCCATTGGTGAAACATCGGCGGAACAAATTCTGGATACTGCAGAATCAAGCCTTCAATTGCATACCAGAGAGGGGACTCCCGTCTCCCTTCTGAAGAAACCGACGGAGAAATTCAACTGGACCATCCTCTCGATCAACGATGAATCACGCCTGAAGGCGGCTTTATCCAGATTGGAAACCTATTATATCGAGCTTCTGGCCGCAGGTTTTCTCTTAAGCCTGTTCGTGTCCTTCGTCATTGCCAAATATATAAGGACCCCGCTCTATGCACTCAAAACAAAAATGAAGCGGGTGGAGCAAGGCCTTCTGACAACTACGATATCCATTAACCGGAATGATGAGTTTGGAGATCTCTCCCGGGCCTTCGACCGTATGCTGCAGCAGATTGTGGAGCTGATCCGGGGAGCAGAGCTTCATCATGAACTTGAACGCAAGCTGGAAATTCAAGTGCTGCAGTCTCAAATCAACCCTCATTTTTTGTATAACACGCTGGGTTCTATCAGCAATGTCATCCGGCTCGGACAAATCGAGAAAGTAGATGTGGTGATCGAGTCTCTGATTTCAATCTTGGAATACGGGATAGCTGACGCTTCGGAGAAGGTCTCCCTTCGTCAGGAACTGCAAAATGTATCGGACTATATCGCGATTCAGAACATCCGTTATAACCGAAACTTCCAATTAATTGAAGATATCGAAGCAGGGTTAATAGACTTTCCTGTTTTCAGAATGCTGCTGCAGCCGCTTGTGGAGAATAGCATCTTCCATGGTTATAACGGAGGGGGGCTCGAAGGTCCTATTACTATTCACGCTTACAGGGAGCGCGGCAGGGTCATTATAGAAGTCGTTGATCAAGGCGAGGGTATTCCAAGCGATAAGCTCCAGCATGTTCTAATCTCAGAACCCAGTGATGTGGAAGTGAAACGGAAAAGAATCGGATTAAACAATATTCATGACCGGATCAGACTGCACTACGGAGAACAGTTCGGACTCCAAATCATAAGCATACCTAAGGAAATTACCCGTGTTCAGGCCTTGTTCCCGGCAGGCTTGTTTAAAGGAGATGCATCATTGTGAGAGACTATACCTGCTTCATTGTTGACGATGAGGATCTAATCATTCAGAGACTGGAATTATTTTTTCACGAGCTTTCCCTCAGGGACAGGCGATTTCATCTGGTGGGCAAAGCGAGTAACGGGCTGGAGGGGCTGGAAGAGATCGTAAAGCTTAAGCCGGATATCGTGATCTCTGATATTGTTATGCCGCGAATGGACGGGATTTCCATGATTGAGCAGCTGAAGCCCATGCTTCCCCGGACCCAGTTCATTCTTTTGACCGCTTATTCATCCTTTGAATACGCCCAGAGAGCGATTCAAGCCAACGTACTGGAATACATTGTTAAGGTTCCGCTCAGGGAAGCCGATTTGAACCGGGCTTTGGATAAGGCCGCCGGAATTCTAAATGAGGTGAAGAAAAAAGAAGCGGAATTTCAATCATTAAACGTATCCGTGCTGGAAAATAAATATAGAGTCCGCAAGCAATTTTTCAACGAGCTGATCAGGGGCGAAATTCCTTCGCACCGGGCATCGGATTTTGCCAACCGCATGCAGTTTCATTTCTTTCAAGCCAACTACCGCTGCTTCATTGTCGAAATGAATCGGTATGAGAGCTTCCGGAACGCCTATTCAGCATCTGATCAAAACATCTTGAGATATGCGATTACGAATATCATCGAAGAAACGGTGATGAATGGCGGCAGTGGTGTAGCTGCGGATCTATCCGATAACCGTTTTATTGGCTTCCTGTCCTGGGAGAATAACCGCAGTGATCTGGAGACGGAATATGATTGCCAGGCATTAGGGGGACAGATCGTCTCCCATTTGGACCAATATTTGAATCAAAGGGTATCTGTCGCTTTTGGAGGGCCGCACCGGGGCTGGGAATCCATCAAACAAGCATACACGGAAGCACACCATGTGAGTGACGACTTCTATTATCATACTGAGAAGGCCGTACAAACACCTATGCATCGCTTTCAATACCAGAATGACAAAAAAGAGGAATTTCAGCAGAAGCTGGCTGAATTTCTGGCCGGGGTGAAAAGAAAGGTCTCCAAGGAAGAGCTGGAGCAAGCCTTTGCGGAGCTGAACCAATGGGTTACGGACCATAAAATCCATAAGTCCATCATGGCGCCTATGCTGCGGGACTTGTACAGAGACATTACTGTGAAATTTAAATCAGGGAACAAGCTGACCACGGAAGTAGCGGAGTTTCCCATAGAGTGTATGTCTTTCCGGGAGCAGCTTGCTTATATTGGTGACTTCACCTACGAATATGTACATGCCGGCCAGCTTTTACATCGGGTGGAGATCATGAGTGCTATCCGGTTTATAGAGCAAAACCTGAAACAGAGATTAACGCTTGAGGCGATTGCCGAGGAAGTGAATTTAGCCCCATCGTATTTCAGCAGCTTATTCAAAAAAACAATGAACGAAGGCGTGATCAGCTACATCAACCGTAAAAAAATCCATGTAGCTCTTGAGCTGTTAAATGTTCAGGATTATTCAATATTGGAATTGTGCGAGGAAGTAGGGATTGTGAACGAAGGTTATTTCTGCAAATTATTCAAAGAATACACGGGAGATACGCCTAAGCAATACCGGATAAAAATGACGCGGTATGAATCCAGATAACATTGCAACAATTGTATAATTTTTTCGCGAAATCATGTAAAAAAAAGCTCTTCAAAAAGCTTACCATGAGAGCAGGATCTAATCATGGAGGTTATCAAAATGGAGCTTATTAAAGCAGATGTAACCGTCGTAGGCGGAGGGATTGCCGGGATCTGCGCTGCCATCGCTGCCGCACGCCAAGGGCTGCAGGTCTCCCTAATTAATGACCGCCCGGTTCTTGGGGGGAATGCGAGCAGTGAGGTCAGGGTTCATATCAACGGGTCGGCCTATCTCGGGAAAAGTCCATCCTATTATGCACGCGAGGGCGGATTGGTAGAGGAGCTCAAGCTGAAGATTTTCCATTACAATCCGTTGTACAACAAGAAGCTTATGCTGTCGTTATCGGATACGGTCTTGCTTGACATGGTCTATGGTGAGACTAACATTTCTCTATTCCTGAATACAAGCGTGCATGACACGGGGATGGAGAACGGCAGAATTAAGTGGGTGGAGGGCCTTCAATTAGCTTCCGAGCGGAAATTCCGTTTCCAAAGCCGGACCTATATTGATTGTTCGGGAGATGGAATTGTCGGATATCAGGCAGGGGCGCTCTTCCGGCGGGGGAGAGAGGCGAAGCATGAATACGGGGAAGAATTGGCGCCTGAAGCGGCGGACCATTACACTATGGGCGATACGATCCTGTTTCAAGCCCGTGATGTTGGTTATTCCGTTCTCTACCATAGACCTGGCTTTGCGTATGATATTACGAAGCTGGCTTTTTTTGATAGTATCCGAAAAGGCTTGAACCACCGGGCTTTTCCCAGAAAAATCAACGGGCTTGGCGGCTTGTGGTGGCTGGAATACGGCGGACATCTGGATGTTATCAAGGATAATGAAGACATCGCCTTGGAGCTGCGGAAATTGGTGTACGGGATTTGGGATTATATCAAAAACAGCGGCGAATTCGATGATGTAGACTCTCTCATCCTGGATTATGTATGCCCGATTCCGGGAAAGCGGGAGTCAAGGCGGTTTATTGGTGATCACATGCTGTCCCAGAACGATCTTACGGCAAAGCCTCATTTCGAAGATGCTGTATCCGTCGGCGGATGGTATATGGATTTACATGCGAATAAGGGCATCTACGATGAGGGACCGGCAACAGCCTGGAATTTCGTGCCGGGACTATACAATATCCCTTTCCGTAGCTTATATTCACGGAATATTCCTAATCTTATGTTCGCCGGCCGCAATATAAGTGCTACCCATGTAGCTTTCGGATCGACCAGAGTAATGGCAACCTGTGGTTGTATGGGTCAGGCGGTTGGAACGGCTGCTTCGTTATGCCTGAAATATGAGATAGACCCTGCGGCCATAGCTGAGGATCATATGGGCGAGCTGCAGGCGCTACTGCTCCGGGACGGGCAGACCATTGTAGGACTGCAAGAGGAATTGGACCCTTACTTCGCGGACGGATTAACGATTCGGGCCTCGTCTCAGCGCAGCTATGAGAATCTTCATCCCACCGAAGAGATCTCCTTGGAGACCGGGTTATGTCTGGTCTTGCCGATTCAGACAGCCGAGGCTGACAGCGTACAGATCAAGATTAAAAATCAGTCCGGGCATCCGGAGACACTGCAGGTGAAGCTGCTTGGCGGGGACCGGAAGGAGAATTATATTCCCAACAGCGAGTTGAAAGACTACCGGTTGGCGATTGCCGCCGGGCATGACGATTGGATTACGCTGGACCTCGGCTGCAAGAAACCGGATGACGACAAAATCTACATCGTATTGGAAGGTACGGCGGGTCTTGCCGTATACGGCAATGAAGAGAAATTAACCGGAGCGGTCAGCTTCTATTATAGACCGGAAGAGCCGTCCAGACTGAAGAAATTCAATAAGAGCATTTGCTTCAAGGATCTGTTGCCCGCCCAGGATATGTACAATCCAGGGAATGTCGTCAACGGCTTCTCCAGACCTTATGGTCTGCCGAACAGCTGGATCTCTGAACGTACGGAAGGACAGGAATGGCTGGAATTCAGTTGGGCCAGCCCCAAAAGTCTGGACGAAATCCAGCTTGTGTTCAATTCGCAGCTTGATTTGGAGCATTTCGATGATCCGATTGAATCGCTTATCCAAGATTATGTTATGACCTTAACCTTAGAAGACGGAAGCGAGCGGACCGTCATCACCCGCGGGAATTATCTCACCTTGAACAAACATAAGGTGGATGCCACAGGTGTCACCCGAATCCGCTTCGATTTCTATGCAACGTATGGTTCGCCTTATTTTGAAGTATTTGCTGTGAAATGCTTTGCTCCTAAAAACGATAAGTGAGGTCAGGTGAAGTCGAGATGAAGGAAGCATTCCCCCGAAGAGGGCTGCCTAATGTCATTCAGAAGCTGGAAAATGGGAATACCGTAACCATCGTCTATTTCGGTGGCAGCAATACGCGTTCGGAAGGATACAGGGTCATGACGGCGGATTGGCTGCGTGAGCAATATCCCCAGGCGGATATCCGCACGGTGAATGCAGGCATTAATGGGACAGGATCGGATCTAGGCTGTGCACGTGTGGAGACAGATGTACTGCTTCACAAGCCTGATCTGGTATTTGTTGAATTTGTCGGTAACGATGGCGGAGATCCCGAATCCAAGGCGCGGATCGAAGGGATTGTCCGTCAGATCCGCAAGCGGAGCCGGTTCACCGATATCCTGTTCGTGTATACGCTGAAGGAACGGGATGTGGCCTTATTTCAGGCCGGGGAATACCAGAAGGGGGCTCTGATGCAAGAGGAAGTGGCTGACTATTATGGTATTCCTTCGATTCATCTGGGCGTAGCGGTCAGTCATCTGGTGTCAAAGGGTCAACTCATATTCACCTCCAGAGAAGACGTATCCATTTCCGGAGCCGTTATTTTCACACATGATTCGATCCATCCGACCATTCCCGAAGGACATCAGATTTACACGGATACGATTACCCGCTCATTTGAGCGAATTCGGGAACTTCAAGATCATCCGGGAAGGGTAGTCCATCACTTACCGCAGCATCCGCTGGTCCCCGCTAATCCTTGGGAGTATGCGGGCATGCTGCCACTGGATAGTCTGACTACTTTTTCCGCAGGATGGTCTTATATGACACCGGATAATTCTACTCTGGCGCGCGAGTACAATTGGTTGTTCCCCGGCCTATGGCGGGCAGCCGAGCCTGGAGAGGCGATCACGGTGCAGTTCGAGGGAACGCGTATCGGGTTATTCGATATCGGGGGGCCTGATTCCGGCAGATTGAAGGTGTCGGTGGACGGTGGAGAACCCTTTATTGTCGACCGGTTCACACTATACAACGATCATAACCGGAACCAGTATGTATTCTTGCCGGAGCTCCCGAACGGGCAGCATACGGTCCGCTTCGAAGTCGATGCCGGCAAAACAGACAAAGCGGCTGTGTTCGAGGCATCCGGCAATGAACGAAGCATTGAGCATGTCCGGCAGCATCCGGAGTGGTACGATCAAACGGTGATTCAGCTTGGGAAGTTGTTGTTGGTGCAGCCGCCATTATAATGGCTCATTCGACATTATACAATGGATGAACCCTCAGGAACGAGATCCTAGCGTCCTGAGGGTTTTTAGCTTTTGTTTCATTTCTTTAGTCCGTTCATATTCAGTTCATATTGACGTCAGGGGATAAGAGGGAACTATTGGTTCAAGAATGGTACCCTACTGAAAATAACAGTAACAAGAAAAGTGAAGCTCTTTTTCCAAAGATCCTAGAATCAAGTCTGGAGTCAATATGGACGGGTCACTGATCGAAGCGGAACATAGAGATGATCTAAACAAGCCGTTTATGTTCATAAGATCGGGAAGCTTAAAAGGCTGATTGCAGAGGGGAAAACAAAAAAATGAGCTTGGAAAGAACTTCTCTGTTTTTGCTACATGCAACCTACTCATGGAAATATGCTAGCAAGATTGGTCGATGATTATACAGTTATACCTGAAACAACTCCTGCACCAACAAGTCCAGTGGTTATAACGGAACCTACTCAC
The DNA here is from genome assembly GCF_042684125.1 of Paenibacillus rhizoplanae. Lineage (NCBI taxonomy): Bacteria > Bacillati > Bacillota > Bacilli > Caryophanales > Paenibacillaceae > Paenibacillus > Paenibacillus rhizoplanae. Next base: position 23,770 of record NZ_JBHUKY010000044.1, read on the forward strand.
GAAGAAATCATGGTTAAGGATATAGAAGAGTATAGCAAGCAATTGGAACTGCTAGAAAACTATGAAGATAAAGCTATAACTGTGTATAATCAACTAATTGACTTAAGAATAAAAGACTCAACAAGAAAAACATTCTTTCTGTCATTAAATAACACTGTAGTACCGAACTATACTAAGTTTGTATCCGGGTTGAAGTACCTAAAAGTGAATAATGCAGAGTTAAAAGAAGTACATAACCATTATCTAGCAGGGGCAAAACTCCAGTTAGAGGGGATGACTATAATGCGGGACAGTCTAAAAACAACCAAAATAAACTATTCCAAATTCGAAGCTGGTTACAATAAGGTTGGAGAAGGAGTCAAGCAATTGGATAAAGCGGAGCTTCTTTTAGACAATTATATGAGGATTTTGCATAATTCATATTTTGATTCAAAGTCATAGTTAGGCCACAGTGGAATCTCCTTGTTGTGAGAGCGGAGCGATAAATGGACAGACGGGCAGAAT
>NZ_JBHUKY010000045.1:0-62073 GCF_042684125.1 Paenibacillus rhizoplanae
AAGCCTCTCTTTTGTGGTTTCATGATGATTCCTCCAAGTTAGGTCTTACCTGTTATTACCCGATTTCAGGATAGTTAGAGAGATAATCAACCGTAGTTTTTTTTAAAACCATATGTACTTACTTCCAGCCCCATAAAATCGAAGTTTGTGACATAGGCCTTTAAAGAATCAATATGATCATAATCTTTTTCCATAAATAATTGACTAAATGTACATTTGAGAATAGTTCTATTCAATTCTGTAGAATCTTCTTGTGACTTAATAACAATATCAGAAGATCTAATTTTCCATTCCCCTGTACTCGATTCTCCTTTAAGTTCCATTTTTCTCATGAGAGCTCCAGATTTATACTCCACATGATAAATTCCATCTGTCATAGCTGCAAATTTCTTGTTACCTGAAATATCTACACTCACTCCCCACAATACAGAAATTGGAGAATTATCAATCAATATTCCCTTACCATGAAAATAAAAAAATGAAAGTTTATCATCTTCAACAAGCATTTTCTTTAAATGTTCTTCATCAGTCATGTTATTCTGAGCTCCTCTCTACTTTCGCTTATTAAATCACACTTTAATGTAGGGTATTCATGAAATTATTATGCTATGCATTAAATAAATCCATCATGATTTTCTATAATAAATATCCGAATTGGGACCCACACGAGAATAACAAGGCAAATTACTTCCTTTTCACTTCAAAAGGTATGTTATTATTATCCTGGAGTTTTCTAATAAATTGATAATTAAGATACTAGTGTACAAGGAATAGATCAATATGATCACATATAATTATGATATAAAAATGGACTTACATAATGACTGGCATAACTTTTTGAAATCACAATTTAAAGTATAACTGTTTTCACCGAGAGGGATTGTTCTTGATACCTCGTTAGAAAATACTCAAAATCCACTATCAATCTGATGAAGTAAACAGAGATTCGTTGAGCAATCATTGGCGAATTTGGAATGTTTCTTTAATAAATTGATTGTATTATCAGCTTTTAATCTGCGGTTAACTTTCCAAATTTTTATTAAGGGCGGTAAGAAAATGTATGATGATAATATGTTTCAGCGGACAATAATTCATAGTTTATTGTACGCGAGACGCAGAAAGTTTGACAAAATAGCATGTTCAAATAATTTTGATTCTGAATGTTATGAAACTTTAGCTAATATTATAAATTCAATCAAATTTGATGATCAACGTTTGGAAAGAAGATTAGAACAGACAGAACGCAATATGAATTTAATTTTAGATGGTACATTCAAGAACTTCACTAATGATGATTTGGAATCAATAAAAAAAATTAACGAATATCTTCAAATAAAAAAAGAGCAGTTTGCTGATTTCAAAAAAGGTAGATTGGATATATTATCCTCTATAAAGGAAGGTTTGTCTTCCACGTACGATACCAATAGGAGGTTAATTAGACAGTTAGATTTGGATGACGATATATTAATTAGCCGATATAATGCATACGTTGATTTTCAATATTATGTTGAAAACCCACTAGCAAAAATTACATTGAGGGTATGGGAGAATCAACTAACTAACCCTAATGTGTATCAACGAGGGCATAAGTTTAAATTTTTGGTACATGCAATACGCACTAATGCTGAAAATGCTCTTAAAAATGCTAAGAGCTATCCTATTATTTCTACAAGTTTAATTACTGACGAATTTCAAGGGACCTATCAAAAATCGAAATTTGGATTTGTTTATCAGCCTTCTGTAGAGAATGTAATGCTCATTAGTAACTCTGATTGCTATGCAAATCACCTTCCTTTCACTTCCTCATACATCGAAGCTGAATTTTTTTCGCTTACTTCTACACCGCTAGGACCAAATAAATATTTTCAGTACAATGATTATGATGCGTGCAAAACCATGCATATTGAAGAAATTGAAATGAATTCAATAAAGAATCAAAAAGGTAGTATGGAGGACGTTATAGAAAGTGATACATATAATGAAATCGTACTATTTAATAACGCTGATACAAATCCAATTGCTGTCTTTCTACTAGAAACTGAAAAAACCAGTGATTTTTCAGTAACTACAGCTGAAGAGCTATCCATAAAATTAAATCTACCTTTAATAAAAATTTAACATGATCAGGCTTGTTTGGAACAAGAATGGACAAGTACAGGCCTCGAATTATTAGTAGAAATAGGAGGATTTATGCCTTATCATTTTGCTTTAAAGGTACTTGAAGGAAAACGAGGATTAAAGCTAACCCGAGAGAAGTACGCAGTGGTTAACAACAAAAATTCATTGGGTCATTCTTCCGCAGATATTTATGCTGATGAGGAAGGAAAGCTTTATTCAGATGAATGGTGTACGAAACAGCTAGAGGAAAGTCTGAAAAATTACGATTTGAATATGGAATATTTCTCTTTATTAAGCCGCGATGAATTTAATAACGAAATAAGAAATTTTCTTAGCACAAATAACTCGTTTATCGAAGTGTTTGATCTCAACTTGTATGACCAAAAATCGGGTTATTATTTGATGGTGCTCGATGAATACTGCCAGTTATATATTGGTACCACAGATGATATTAAAAAACGTATTAAACAACACTGGACGAAGACCAAATCTTTTGATCGGCTTCTTTTTCCAATGGGTAATGTTAATTCCTCGATCCTTTCCATTGATAGTTTTCGTGCTCTGGATACAACAAGAATTTTTGCATACACCGTAAACGAGACATACCGTAAGGAAGATCACTTTTTAAATCATTTTTCTCCTAAATTCATATGCAACCGACTCGCTGGTGGGAAAATTACTGGGGGCTTGTTACAAGCAATTACAATGATGAAAAAACGCGATTTAAGTGAGCTTAAGCATAATTAACTTTAATTTTTCGTTGTGTTTTCGGAATTGAAACAAACTTTGGGTTAACAGGTCAATTATTAGTTACAGCAACAGGGATTATATCTTCAATGTGGTGGTTGCCTCATGTTCAAATCATAAAACCTTATAGCAGGAATAAACCCCCTTTTTGTCGAACATAGGCACCAGGAGGGATTCAATGAAGATCAATTTATTTGGGAACATAGATTTATGGAAAACCACAGGACCAATCATTTTAGGTGGGGTTGCAGTTGCAGTAATCGGCCTTATTTGTTTTCTCCTTATTCGAAGGATTGAAAATGGATTCATACGCAATGTGGTGAGTATTTTATCGGTACTATTAATTGTTTCTGGATTCTTCGGGACAGTATACTTTGGAAGTGAAATATGGGGGAGTCGCTGAAGGCGGCTCTCTTTGTATTCACCCGAATTTGAAATGGTTTGTATAATTTGGGTTTCAACAATTCACCATTCTCAAACTACCCATTTTATGAAGCAGAGCGGCCATTGCTTATCAATATATTTTTCTTATTAGTCATTGAACGTCTCAATCAACTCTGTTAAGCCCATACACCGATTGCTACACCTTACTTAGAGTTATCTCCTAACAGGGTTTTCATCCAATGTGTTGTAATGAAAAACAATTTAAACATTTGAATTCGACTCCAACCAGTTTTCTACAGGGGCACCCACTAACTTTACACTTTGTATCTATTATAGCAGCTTTTGTGGTGAATCATCTGTTCATATCGTACACTCCACTTCTTATAGTTCACTATTTTCGTATGCCCTTCTTCTTCTCCGTTAGCAAAGCATTTTCATCCATGATACTTCATGGAGAGAGTTAAGAATACCCATCTTCATCTTCCAAAAACAGATCATACGTTCGCCATAACATTTGATATTCCCACATTCAATCTGTTCCTTTTTGGTGATAAATCCATGGGAACATGTGTACTTTCCGCTAATATCCTGTGGATAACCTGTTAATAGAAAAATATGTTTACAAACACAATATATTGGGTTAATCTTATTTCGAAAGCACAATATATAGAAAAGGAGGTCTGTATTATGGCTAAATCTAGTTCTCAAAAAACTTCTAGTTCCAAGATGTCTACTGTTGCTTCGAAAGCTCTGCAAAGCAAACAAACAAGTAAATTGACCAAGTCTTTAGCTGCCAGCGTCCTCTCGCAATCCAAATAATATTAAATACCAAATCAAGGAGGAATCTATGAGTAAAACATTCAAAATTAGAGTCGGCGGTTCAAAGTCACAAACCAAAAATGATCTAAAAAAGTTTGAACGCGAAATTTCACGTGAAGTGAACAAGCAAGTTGATAAATTAATCAAGAGAATAAAGTAAGCATCATAACCTAAATTTCTCCTCCTTCAGATGCGGGTACATCTGAAGGAGAATTTTTAACTCCAGGTAAACGGAAATTAATTATTTTTTTGACCATTTACTGTCAAGTTAATCACCTCCCGAATCACATATCCCCCATCTCAAAAAGTGGTTCTTAATCATATATTCATACTCTTCTTTCCGAAAATAACCATAGTTTCTACACATAAGGTTTATCATACAAAAATCCTTGTAAAGGTGTGATCTTGATGGTAAAAGTAACTGGCTTTAAAGAATTGAACAACAGATTGAATCGAATAAGTAAAGGCGCTCAGGAACTTGGTGCTCAAAAACAAATGTCCTTTGATGAGCTCTTCCCAGATTCCTTTATTCGAAAACACACCCCGTCTGAAAATATCTCTGATTTTCTAGATGGCGTTGGCGTTAAATCAAAAGAAGACTTTGCGGCCCTTCCCCAGGAGGACTTAGAGAGTTATGTTCGTTCTACGACGAAATTTTCAACGTTTCATGAAATGTCCCAAGCTGCCCTTGCCGAAGTGGTTTACAAAAAATTAGGATTTTAGTTTGACAGTAGACAAGCCCCTGCATATCAGCAGGGGCTTGTCGCTAAGGATCGACCTCTAACTTTAAATAGTGCATCATAACACGTTCCGCCCTCTATATAATGAATAACACTGCACTTGGTTTACACTATAAAAATGATGAACCAGAATTGAGTTAACGGGCTGACACTTACAATATGTGTAAATGTTATCTTACAATAATAAGGGGTAGCTTAAAATGTACTAAGGAGTGAGTCTCATGGCATCCGTCACACAAAGAGTAGAGAAATTCAAACAGCCTTATGGAGGCTTTTTAAGCCCAAACGATTTTACTAAAACAGTTTTCGATGACGGGATCGAGTTGTACTCAGAGGAGAATATATATGCTGGTTTAGTCGGGATAGCGGTAGATTATCTGATTCGCTTCATGACTGGAACCTCTGCGGAAGAGGCATTTAAGATTTCGCTGATTGGTTCTCAATACATGAAACAAGAAAATAAAGCAAAAGAATTCATAAAGCACATAAAGGGCTTGGATGATCAATCCATAATTTATACCTGTAAACTCGTAGGTTATGACGTGTGCGCTAGAGTGGGCACATTCAGGTATAAGCCAGTAGAAGACATTAATCCAGATGAAAATACTGTGTCTAACATTCGTACAATGGTGAATAGGAGCCTTTCTTTCTGGGAACATTCAGGACCAATTATTAAGGAAGGTTTCACTTTTGAATTAGCTTATACACCGACGATTACGTGCGGCGACGGGGATTATCTGACAGAAGATACTTTGTGGGATTTAAAGGTGTCTAAGAATTCTCCAACAAGTACGCATACTTTGCAATTGTTAGTCTACTATATTTTGGGTCTTCGCTCAATTCATTTGGAGTTCCAAAATATAAAAAAATTAGGCATCTACAATCCAAGGCTTAACATAGCCTATTTGTTAGAAAATTCAAAGATTGATTCTTCCTTGATAAAAGAGGTAGCTACTTATGTTGTAGGTGTTCATTCGCCCCTCGAAAGGGTTGAGACCCACATGCATGTCAAGGAGTGGGTTATCGTGTCTCCAGACGGCAAGACCTATCGTTGCAGCAATCTTAAGCACTGGCTGCGTGAGCACGAACATTTGCTTGATGGTACAGTCACTCAAGCCTCGGACGGTATAAGAAAGATCAAATACTCCTTGCAGGGCAAACGGAAGAATAAGTCGTACCATTGGAAAGGGTGGCAACTCTTAGAGTGGGGCGACAATTAAAGTGACGATTCTCCATGCTTAGATCCGCGTTTTGGCCCAGTACCAGCGTAACTGACACTAGGTACAACTTTTGTAAATAAATGTTAGTATTTGGACTTGGGAAGTTCCTTTTTTGATGGGAGTCGGAACAATCCTGTCCAATTTACCCATCCCAACAGACCTCGATGAGAGAGTCTGTTTTTTCAATACATAAGATAAGTTATGTCCGGCTGCGATCATTAAGCCTAACGGGCAGTTAAACGCAACAAACTCATTAGTATTTACGTTTTAAGGTTATGTGGTAAAATGTAGTGAATTTTGAGCGAGAAGCTTTTAGGGAGTGAACAAAGAAAATGAGCTACTCTAGAGGCTTGAAATTTGATTGATGCTGTGGTTTTCGTTTCTGTCGGAGTGAGTGGTGCAGTAGCATACCAGAATGTATATGCAAAAAGTGCAACTACTCAAAGTAGCGTTAGTCCGAAAACCTATTCTCTAAATGAAAATGGACAGACATACGGTTCTGACGCATATGCTACCTCCCCAGAAACGGGACCTGAATTAATCAGTGCTATATGTGAGGATGGCATTGAGGGATATGTGATGAAAAAAGACTTGGACGGTGAACAACCCAAAACGCCCGGAGAAGCCAATGCGATACAGAACAGTAGATCACCAGGTGGTCGCGATATTCCACTTTATGACGTAGATGGTGAAACTATAATTGGTGTGTTTCATGTTGGAGGAAAGTAACAAAGTATGTTCAAGGTTGCGCTAACGGTAAACATTAGTTTAATGGAAATAGGCGCCCAAGACTTAGGCAGTAAAGTCTTAGACGCCGTTTCTTCTTTGATGAATCAGCCCCAGTGGGCAAAAATAATTATCTTAGTTGCTATTGCACTCGCATTATTAGTCGCTGTTTTTGTTTCTGAAGATCCCACAATCGTTTCAAGCCTTTCATTTGTAGCCTTGTTTTTTACTTTGAGCAGAATGGCATTTAGATTAACGAAATCCAATAAATTATAAGCAAGAAGTTATTATCCTGAATTTCGAAAGTAACTGTACCCAAAAACAAAAAAAGGGCTCATTTCTTTGGTAGAATGGTGTTTGCGAGAACAACATCACCCAAAGAGAGGAGCACCTTTTAGGTGAAGTCTACCACATCCATTCCTAAAATCAAGACCGAATTTTCGCTGAATCAGTCGACAAGCGTCGGAGGAAGTAAGATCTTCCTCGATTATCTCGAAAAAATCAAACTGCGCCAGGTGCTGCAAATCGTATCTGGAGGCAAAGCCCGCAATGCGCTGTTCCCCATGCACCACATTCTGCTGTATCTCATCATCGGCTGGTTCTTGGGCTGTGAGCGTCTTTTTCACTTTCGCAGATGGCAAAAGGACTCTCTCCTCCAGCGTTTTCTCGGTGGACGCTGTCCACACCACTCTCTTCTGTACAAGGAACTGGCTCGACTGGCAAAAATGAATCCCCATGTACAGATGGAACTCCGACAAGTGAACCTCGAAGTGATTCGGCCGAGTCCCCCTCCAAACTCATTCTGGATTTGGATTCCACCGTGGAGACAGTCTATGGGAATCAGGCCAAGGCAGCCAAAGGTGTGAATGCCCATAAGCCGGGGCGGAAAAGCTACCATCCCTTGCTGGCTTTCGAAGGACAATCCCACCTCTGCCTGAATGCCGTGCTCCGCGCCGGAAACGTTCACTCGTCCACGGAGGCTTCTGCTTTTCTGGAAGAGACCTTTGGCCTCCTGGGCCAGCACCCGGTCCAATATGCCCGGTTTGACAAAGGCTTTGGCGGCGAAGACTTCTATTCCTTGTGGGAGGAACGAAAGATTGGCTATGTGGGCAAAATGAAATGGACGAAGCGTCTGTCGGCTGAAGTGGCCTCTTGTCGGTACTGGAAACGTTACGTCGACGAAGACTGGATCATTGAAGGCATCGCCCTGTGGTACCAAGCGACCTCCTAGACGAAGCCACGGCGGGTCGCCGTGATCCGCAAAGCAACAGTCGTTCAGGACGACCAAGCGTGTTTACTGCTGGACACGGATTGGCAGTACGAAGCCATGGTCACGAACCTGGACTGGGAAGCGATCGACTTGTGGCGGTTTTACAACCAGCGCTGCTGTATGGAAAACTACATCAAAGAAGCCAAAAGTGGATTTTCCATCGACAAGATCGCAACAGGCTCTTTCGAAGCCAATGAAATCGATCTCCTCGTCAAATTGCTGGCGTATAACCTGTATGAGCGCTTCAAACGAGATTGCTGCGAACCCATTCATTTTGGTTATACGGTGGCAAGGTTTCGCCTGGAATTCTTTCAATGTGCGGCGACGCTGGTGAGTCACAGTCGAACCACCGTACTCAAACTGACGAAGGAATTTGCAAACCGCTACGCCTGGAAACGGATGGAATTTAAGATCGCCCAGCTAGAATGAAGGCTTCTAGAATTTAACATGGAAATTCAAATGCCCGGTCTTCTGGGGTGGGGGAACCTGCAAGCAGGTAGATGATATTGGAATATTCCCCCTGTTAATACATCCTGATTCTTACAGGTTTTTCGAGCGGCCAGTCTCTGGCTTCTTTATTATTACGCGCTTTCGAAATTCAGGATTATATTTACTTTGGCTAATATTAGGTTATTTAACTTCAATTTTAGCCATTCTTTTCCTAATTGATATATTTTCCTCAAACCTTGACATTTACAATTATGTAACCCAAAACGGAAATGAAAAAATAGCAGTTCCGATGTTATCTATTTCATTTATTTTACTTCAAATCGCTTTAGAAATTGAAAATAAATAGTAGTGATTTGAGCAATCTTATCTGACCAATAAAATTCAGATAAGATTGCTTTTATTGAAATTGCATTAACTAGCGTTCCTTGGACGACCTCTTCGTTTCGATCCGTCTGCTTTCAAATCAACTATAATATTTTCAATACTTAGTCCATATTTGTGAATGGCATAATCAACTGCCATTAACAGTTCATTATAATTCCACATAACAACTTTTTTATTATACCTTCTAGCTAAATCCTGTAGCTTAGCAGTAAATCCTTGTTCAAGCTCACCCGCAACCACAATGCCAATAACATGTGTCATTGTATCTGTACACTTGCCATAAAACTGCTCAAGCATCTCCCGCCCTTTATCACTTGCACTTGTAATTTCTTTCTTCTCATAACTCTTAGCAATGCCTACAAAAACTGCATCGTCCATATTTAACATCTTCATGTTGAAGCTAATATCACCATATTCTTGACCATGATGGGGATGTAGCTGATGATTTGTAAAGGTAACAAAAGGTTTCATCACACAGCGAACGCTATGTTCTTTTTGACAAGCCTTACAACCATCTGAGCTTTGCTTTGAGCACTTTTCCTTCAGGAGCTCCATAACTTCTTGTAATTCTTCTCTACGCTGTTTTGAAATTCTACGCCCCCATACTTTTTCAAACTCAGGGATATCCTCCACGCGGTACATGACTCTGGAGGCTTTATTAGCAGAATAGTGTACAACGTTATTAGAGAAATGGAACTGCTCCTCTTCAGCCATGAAATCAACCTCAGGGAAGTATTTTTTAATCATACGCTGCATCAAAGATGTCAGTGCTTTATTAGGATACATCAACACACCGTCATACCAGGAGTTAACCCTTACTTTATGGCTCATCAGGCATGTTAGTTGATTCAGTTCTAAGTTTTCTGAGCAGAATCCACACTTTACGGTTGAGACTTGTCCCTTTCTGCTCAATACCATAATCTCAAATTTACCGCAGGATGGGCATACCAGATCCGCATGTTCCTGGCAGCCCTCACAATATGGTCTAAACCGTAAGTTCATATGTTTCTTTAGTGCTGCTACTAGTTTTTCTGGTTTTTCATTCAGTAACTTATAGCTTTCGATACCTTTCTTTTCGCAGATAACTATAGCTTTCATCAATTCCACAATGGTTTTCTTTTCGTCATGACCATATGCGAATGTTTTCACTTCACTGTCATCAGCTATACCAAATGAATCAAATTTTTCTTCAATGTCACCATTAGCATGGATGGTATTCATGTGGTTCATGATCTGGCCAATTCGCCACAGCCCCCATCGTCTCATATCCGTCGCCTTCAATTGTCGCGTCAAATAAATTTTTCCCTTTTCACAGTTTACTCCCAAGGTAGAAAACAACTCTCCATCCTCATCAATGGCCTCTTGGTAAACAGAACTTGGCGAGTCATATCCCTCGTACTCTGGATTTTGACTTATTTTATTTCCTAATTCCTTATCTGCTAACGTAATTTTTTCAATTTTTCCCGAAGCATCAGAGGAAGTGGTACTGAAAGTCGTTCTTTTCATGGAGTCTTTAGGAAATACACGTTCAACAACAGACTTTGTAATATTCACGGGGATTAATAAGCATGCAAAAGCTTCTTCAGCCACACTAGAAAGGGTCCCAACTAACAGATCACTGGGAAGATTAATATTTACATACCGTTGGTCAAAATTGATCCACATAAATCCGTACTTTAACTCGTAAATGAATTCATTCTGTTCAGTCTCAGGATCAATGAAATTATATTTTTCGTTATATTTGAACGCAATCTCCAAGGTTTGAGAATCAATAAGTGTCTGATCAACAGCAAATAATGAGGTTACATTGTCATTCGAATAGGGGACATCTCTAAGGCGTTGGTTTAATTTCTTGATGGCTTTATCTTCTTTGTGGGCTTGTATAAATGATGCTGAAGTGGTTTGCGGGTCTAAGGACTGGAGATGAAAAAGACGAAAGTTAGGCCTATTACTATAACGATTTTCTTCAAAACATAATTCAATGTGTTCTTCAGTGATTTCAGGACTCTTATTAATAATTTCAATCAGTTTAGCTTTTTCAACACGTTGGAGCGCTTCTTTAATATCCTTCTTTGTTTCTCTTCCGATCACTGCGCGGTATCGATTTTTTAAGTCTTCATCAGTTACATGGGTATATAACAGTTTGCGAATTGCTCCATTTTGAACGTGGAGCAGTTTAGTTGATTTATTATCTGACGGCATACATTATGACCTCCCTCGTTGGTTGTTATGGGAACCCTATGCGTTTCTTGCTGTCTTTTTTATTAAAGAAGGGGGAGCCAACAGTCGCTCCCCCTATGCTGTTACTTGTTTTGATCTTTAAGAATTTGAGTTAGAGATTTGTCGCCAAGACGTTTTCTTAAGGTCCCAAGCTCCATATCACTTCGGACCCCAAAATCAACCCCATACTTAGCTTCAATATTCCCAACCTTTGTATCTGCACGCTTCTGACGATATTGCCCATCCTTATTACGATCACGCATTGAAATTCCTCCTCACAATGTTTGTTATTGCATAAGGAAAATACGGATTTCTTAAGAATAGAATTGCATGTGTAAAAACTGAGCAAGAATGATGTTTTGCTTAAGATTGGTCTGAAATAGCCGATTTTAGGCTAAAATAGGACTTAATTTTAACATTTGTTTACATATTTAAGGGTTTCCCCTGTGGATATCTCGTTTTTGGTGGCATTCCGTCCCGTTTTTTGTGGCGATATCCCGTTTTTAGTGGCACATCACACTTCTAATTAATTATGGAACTCAAGTCCACCCTCACCCGCACCGGCTATACCCACAATTCCCGCAAGTCTTACAGCCCTCAATATTAATCAGCGAGGCGCTGCCGCAGGAAGGGCAAAGATCCCTCGAAGCGGTAGCGTGGCTATGTGCGTCATGACCGCCGTGGCTATCGTTGGTAGCCGCCGCAGGAACCGTGGATTTCAGCTCGGCGTTCAGCGCCTCGTTGAAATCAAGCTCCAGCGTTGCTGCGATTGGCGCAGGAATATGATCGTCATGGGCGTTGTTCAGCACATGGGTCTCCAGGGCTTTGGCTACGGCGTCGGCGATGGACTCGACGCGGTTCGCACCGAAACCGATGGCGCCGGAGCCGCCGATGCCCTTGAGGTGCTTGATCAACAGGCCGACCTTCTCGCCGTGGTCGCCGTAGCGCAGGAACAGCGAGCAGACGCGGCCCAGGGCTTCCGCCATGGCGAAGACGTCAGAGCCAGCCTTGCCGACATTCAGGAAAATTTCTGCCGGGATACCATCAAGATCGTTGATCGTGATATACGCCATGCCGAACGGCGTGTTGATCTTATAGGTCGCGCCGCGCAGTACCTGCGGACGCTTCTTGTATTGCTTGTCTACTCCGCCGGACGCTGCCTGGTGAGCAGGCGCTGCGGCTACAGTTGTCGGAGTTGACGGAGCGGCTTCCGTTTCCTTAATCACCTCAGGCTTGGCAGCCGTTGCCGGTTCGTCCTTCTTGTCTTCCTTCTTCTTGGTCTCCAGCACCTGTACATCACGGCTGCCATCACGGTAGATGGTTACGCCTTTGCAGCCCAGATCGAAGGCCATTTCATACAGCTCTGCGGTCTCTTCCACCGTGAAGTCGGACGGGCAGTTCGCGGTCTTGGAGATCGAGCTGTCCACCCAGCGCTGGATGGCTGCCTGCGCGCGGATATGATCCTTGGCGGACAGGTCCATCGAAGTGACAAAGTATTCCGGCAGTTCTTCTCCCGGATGGGACTCCAGCCATTCCTGGGCGATAGGCACGAACTGCTCATCGTAGCCGAGACGGCTCTGACGGAAATATTTGAAGGCGAAATACGGTTCGATCCCTGTGGAAGTGCCGACCATCGTTCCCGTGCTGCCGGTTGGTGCCTGGGTAATCACCGTTACGTTACGCATACCCTGCTTGCGGATCGACTCGCCCACTTCAGGATAGACCTCGGTGATATTCCGCATGAACCCGCTCTGCAGATATTTATCGGTGTCAAACGCCTGGAATGATCCCTTCTCGCCCGCAATCTCCGCGGAAGCCAGATAAGCCTCGCGGGCCATGAAGCCGTAGAGCTTGTCCAGGAACTCCAGCGATTCCGGGCTGCCATAGCGGATATTCAGCTTGATCATCAGCTCAGCCAGACCCATGGTGCCGAGACCTACGCGGCGTTCGAGCTTCTGGTTGGCTTCATTTTCCGGGAAATGATACGGTGTCTTGTCGATAACATTATCCAGGAAACGCACGGAATAACGGGTCGTTGTCGCCAGATCTGCCCAGTCCACATCATGATTCTCCGCATCGTAGAACTTGGAAAGATTGACGGCGGACAGGTTGCACACGCCCCATCCGGGCAGGCCTTGTTCACCGCAGTTATGGGCAACTACACCACCTGCAATCAGCGAATGCGTCACAGGTTCGGTGATATCATATACCGTTACAACGTCGCCGGGTTCAATACCAACGACTTTGGACAGAAACTTTTCAGATTTGCGGGAAGGCCGGGCAATCCGCTCCAGCGCTTCTTGTTTTCTGGTAATGAGCTTGAACCCGATCTTATTCTTGAACTCCAGAATGTTGTTGCCGCTTAAGACAAGCTCATAGAATGCGCTGTGTTCGTCGTTATAGATAGAACTGTTAATTCCGAAATTAAGCAGCAGCAACTGAACGCCTTGAAGAAGTTTCTTTGAAGCTGAGGTCAAGCGGACAGTAAGGTGCATCTCATCTCGGTCATATACTGTTCCGTCTGCGGAGAATAATCCTTGCAGGAACGCTACAACAGTCTCACGTGAAGCTGTATACAGCGCAGCTGGAACCTCTTTTTCAGCGGCTCTAACTGCCTTCACTCCGAGTTCTTCAAGCTGTTCCCGGACCCAATCCTCACCAATATCATCCTCAGCCGCAAACCCGCCTTCACCAGACTGCAAATATACACTATCTTCAGCACTCAGGTTCTGGGCCTCTTTCCAGCCGGAATCGGTAAACAAGCGATGCTCAGGTGTTACGGATAGTTCTACGCCATTTTGCAGGGAGATCTTCAAGGTTTCTCTGGTTCCGGTTGGGAAGACCGTAGCTCTTCTCATCTGCAAACCTGGAATTTCATAGCTTCTCCCGCCGACCACTTTGGCCTGCTCCACTAATCTCAAATCGGTTCCAACCAGGAAGGACTCTGCTCCGACCTTCTTATATAGCTCTTCAATAGTTAAGAGACCATATTCCGTTGCAATCCGGGTGTCCGGGTGAAAACACGGATTCGTACAAATAATCGGATTGAAGTACCAGCTATTAGACATCTGATTATAATACTCCATGAAAACAACGCCCGGTTCCGCAGATTTCCAGGCCGATTCGATAATCGTATGCCACACATCGCGAGCTCTGACCGTACGGTAGGGAATCACACGGCGGTTGTCAGCCTTCCATTTATCCAGATCTCCGTCCCAGAGCGTGTCGTAATCAGGATCGGTCGTATCCGGGAAGACCAGCTCCCAGTCCAGATCCTCCTTGACGGCCTTCATGAAGCCGTTGCTCACACAGACCGACAGGTTGGCATTAGTGACCTGGCCCATGGTTTGCTTCACGGTAATGAAATCCAGCACATCCGGGTGCCAGTCATTGATCATCAGCATCAGCGCGCCACGGCGGCTGCCGCCTTGCTCAATCAGTCCGGTGGTATAGCTGAAGAGGCCGCCCCAGGATACGGAGCCGCTGGAGGAACCGTTCACCCCTCTGACAATGGCACGGCGCGGACGAAGCGAAGACAGGTTGATGCCTACGCCGCCGCCGCGGGCCATAATCTCCGTCATCTCAGAGAGCGTCTGCATAATGCCGCCCCGGCTGTCTTTGGGGGAAGGAACTACATAGCAGTTGAACAGGGTAAGCTCCTCGCTCGCTCCGGCACCCGCCGCAATCCGGCCGCCCGGTACAAGCTTCCAGTCATCCAGAATCGAGCGGAATTTGCCTGTCCATTCTTCCTGAAGCTCAGGGGTCTTCTCTACGGATGCCATCGCTCCCGCGAGACGGTCCCACATCTCCTCCGGAGTCTTCTCGATATTGAGCGTCAGCTTCTCCACATCCGATTGCACCAGCTCCCCGCTGCGGGTTTTCACGGTTACAATCCGGCCTGTACGCTCTACAATCTCGCCAACCTCCTTGGTTGGAAACTTCGGATCATCCTTCGTCAGGACAAGGACTACATCGCCTACCTTGGCATTATTGCTGTCCGCATCCTTCCAGGCATAACGGTCCAGAAATATTTTCTCGCTCAAACCCTCCAGACGCTTGTTCCGTTCCACAGTACTCAATAATATTACCTCCCGGATGATTAATAGGTCATGCTTCCGGCGGACGTTAACCGCAACCTGCTTGTCCAGCGGAAGCTCCTGTTGTCAATAACAAATAACCGAAAATTCCCGCACACAATCAAAATTTCATGCTTTTGTAACAATATATAGTGTGCGTCAATGTTTAAACTATACCACATGTTGTGGGATGAGATCATTTATGAAAAAGCAGCTCCTGGCAGGAATATCTGAAAAACTGGAAAATAGAGCTTATTTCCTCCCTCTTTCTCGCTTTTTTGCCGGTACCGGAACTGAAAGCTTTCCAGGGGGATTACAGCATTCCTCTGTGAATTCCATGCTCCGCAGGTTATGAAATCTCTCTTTTACGCGCATACTACTGCTACGCATTTCGATATGAAACTGCGACGGAGGAGGCTGCAACATGACGCAATTATTCCGCAATTCCCTGCCGCACGAGAACGTAACTTCTGCGCCGCTGCTGCCTGTTCCTCTATCTATTGAGCGTAACTGGCTGCATGATCTGGAATCGAGACTCGATAAAGGCGGTCCTTGGGGAGACTGGCGGTTATCCCGCCTTGCCGTGCAGGGAGAGCAGTCGGGCCTGGTTACGAGCTTCGATGAGCTGCAATGTATGAAGCATCTGAACGGGCTGTCCCCGCTTCCCCATCAGCTTGATACTGCGCATAAGGTGCTGTTCCAGATGTCGGGCCGGGCAATTCTCGCCGATGAAGTTGGTCTTGGCAAGACGATAGAAGCCGGGCTGGTGCTGAAAGAATATCTGGTGCGGGGTCTGGTGAGCAAGGTTCTGATTCTGGTGCCGGCCTCGCTTGTCCTGCAATGGGTACGGGAGCTGAATGCCAAATTCGGGATCTCTGCCGTGGCGCAAAAAAAAGCCTATTCCTGGGGCAATGACATTGTCGTCGCCTCCATGGATACCGCCAAACGTGACCCGCATAAGGAAATGCTGCTTAGCCAGGAGTACGACATGCTCATTATCGACGAAGCCCATAAGCTGAAGAATAAGAAATCCACGAACTATCTGTTTGTACAGCAGCTGCGCAAAAAATACTGCCTGCTGCTCACCGCCACACCCGTGCAGAACGATCTCGGCGAGCTGTTCAATCTGATTACGCTGCTGAAGCCGGGCCAGCTCGGGAATCAGGGCGATTTCGCCACTAATTTCGTTGTCGATAAGCGCCAGCCCAAGAATGAAGTCCAGCTCAGGGGCGAGCTGTCCAAGGTAATGATCCGTAACCGCCGGGGCGAAGGCCCGGTGAACTTCACCAAGCGCAAGGTGCGCAACATCCCCCTCACTCTATCGGCAGAGGAGAAGGAATTGTATGACGGCGTCACTGCTTTTGTCAAAGACCAATATCAGGAGGCGGGCGGCAATCTCAGCAGTATGCTCTCCCTGGTTACGCTTCAACGTGAAGTCTGCAGCAGCCGGGACGCTGTGTTCGTCACCCTGGTGAACCTGATCAAGAAGCTGCCGGCGGATTCTCCGAAGCGTGAGCGGATGATGGGTCTGCTCCAGACCATCCGTACCGTCAAGACGAATACCAAGGCGGAGAAGACGATGGAGTTAATTCAGCAAATGAATGAAAAGGTCATCGTCTTCACCGAATACCGCGCCACCCAGGAATATTTGCTTCAATATTTCCGGGAGCATGGACTGCAATGTGTCACTTACTCGGGCGGGATGAACCGCGGCAAAAAAGACTGGATGATGGACCTTTTCCGCGGACGTGCCCAGGTGATGATTGCCACGGAAGCAGGGGGCGAAGGCATCAACCTGCAGTTCTGCCACCATATGATCAATTTCGATCTGCCCTGGAACCCGATGCGGGTGGAGCAGCGGATCGGACGGGTACACCGGCTGGGCCAGGAGAATGATGTGGTCATCTATAACCTCTCCACGGAGGGGACGATTGAAGAGCATATTCTCCACCTGCTGCATGAGAAAATCAACATGTTCGAGATGGTCATCGGCGGGCTGGATGTCATTCTGGAACGCTTCGAGAAGAAAGAGTCGCTGGAGAAAAGCCTGTACAAAATCGTCCTTGAAGCCCGCACGGATGAGGAGCTGCGCAGCAGTCTCGATGATATTGGCGATACGCTCAGCGAGCTGACCCATGCTGATCTGGATGAAAGCGAGGTGGCGCCTTGATGCTCTCGCCCGTGGAAGTACGCAAACAGGTCATGGATTATCTGGAAGCGACCGAATGTACCATCCTTGAATCCTCACCGGTGCATGTGACGGTGAAGCTCTCCCCCCGCGCGGACCGGATGCTGACGGACCGCCCTTATTATTGGGGATTCGTGGAGCGCACCGGCGTAGATCCCGAGACCTTGTCCTTCAGCTTCGTCTTCGATCCGCAGAAGTACGATGAACTGGCAGCGCAGGCTGCGGCGCAGGCCGCACGCCCGCGCAGTGGCGGCGCAAGCCGCACGGCAGCGGCAGACGCGCTGCCGGGCCAGGCCGGTGCGGCGGCGGATGCCGAGGCTGGGGCGGAGCTTGTCGCGGCGCAGGCTGCGGCGCCGGGCGGTGCGCTGCCTCCCGGGGTCTCGGCTGCCCCGGAGGACAGCATCCTTGCCCGGTACTTCGGCGTCGTTCCGGCGCTGCCGCGCATCGGGCCGGGCATGATCCGCCGGGAGGATGTGACCTACGGCAGCAGACGCCTGCGGCAGATCTGGTCGGCGGCGCGGGATGAAGGCAAGTGCCTGCAGCTGTTCGAGGACCCCGGGCTCAGGCAGCGGACCACCCTGTTCTCGGCGGCCTACGAGCCATGGCTGGCTGTCTGCTACAAGGTGGAGATGACCTGCGACCTGAAGCGGGAAGAGCTGCATTTCATTGCTGTGTCGCTGACTTCGGGGCTGATTGTCCCTGACTTTGAAGCCCGGCTGGCTTCCAAGGAGCTGACGCCGCGTCTCCCGGAGAACATTCATGTTCAGCCGTTCGAGCTGAGCATTACAGACGGAGCCGACCGGCTGGAGGGATATCTGACCTCGAAGCTGGCGCTGCTGGATTATACGTGGGCCGAAGAAGCCCGCGAAAGGTTGGAGCTTGAGCTGAGCATTGTGGATATTTATTATGCCGAGCTGCTGAAGGAAGAGGATGAGGAGAAACGTCTCAGCATCGAGGAGCAGTATAACCGCCGCCGTCAGGAGACCTCCTGGCAATATGAGCCGCAGATTGCAGTTTCTGCCGTAACATACGGACTGTTTCATCTGCGCAGCACATAGAATGCGACCCTGCTCGCTAAAAGCAGGCAAAAAAACAGCGAAACTCCCGCCGCCTGCCGCGACAGCAAGCAACAGCCTTTTCAGGGCTTGTCCCCTACAATGAACAGTAAGCAGCAGGAGACCCGCCGGTCTCACAGTCATGAGACCGGGGCTTCCCAGCGAATAACCTTTGGAACAGGAAAGGTGAACGATACTATGATAAACAAAGCAGGACAGAAGGAACCCCGCGGGCAGCGCAGCCGCTTGCTCCTCTGTCTGATTCTTGGACTGGCACTGTTCGCTGCAAGCGTCTCCCCTCCTCCGGCGATGGCGTCCAAAAGCAGCCGTACCACCGTGACGCAGGCCGTCATGCAGGAGGCTCTTCCGGGGCTTGCCATGAAGCAGATTCCGTCACCGGAAACGCTGCAGACCTTCACCAAAGAGACGATCGGTAAGCTGTCGGCCCATGCTCCTTTTACAGAATGGAAGGATGCCGGGACGGAGGTCTACCCTCTTGGTCCGGGAACGCGAAGCTGGCTGGTCAATGTGATGAACGGCGGGCAGCGGATCGGCTATCTCATTATATCTGCCGCAGATCAGGGCGGTTATGTGCTTAGTGAATATGGAGCCGGAACCTCCGGCCTCCCTTACAGTATGCTTGAACTGCGCCAGTATCTGGTGCAGCAAGGACTGATACCCTCTAATTCTTCAGGTGCCATCGGAGTTAAGGCGCTCTATGCTCCAATGCTGCCTGTCTGGAAAATCACTACAGAGAACAAAACGCTGTATCTGAATGCTACCGTTCTGGAGACGCTGCCCTGGAGTCAGAGCCAGGCTGAGAATGTTCTTAATGCTGCACCGGAAGCCTCAGCCATGCTGTCCTCCGTCCCGGGCCAGGCGCGCACTCCCCAACCCGCCTTGCGGAGCGGCGGAGAGGATGACCCGTATGCCGATCTGCTGTGGCTGACCGTACCCGGGCTGAAGACGCTGAACGGAGCAAGCCTGAGCGCTCTGCTTCAGGAGCGGGGCAGTCTCGCCTTCCAGTCCCAGGGGCACAACGACACGCTGGGCGCACCATTCATGATTACAGGCAGCCAAAGCTGGCTGAAGCCAGGCGCTTCCCGGGACCAAGGCAGCACCGAAGCCGCTGTAGTCTATGCTGCCGCCGGTCCCGGTGGCAGCCGCTACCTCCCTCTGAGCGCCCTACAGAAGGCTGGAACCTTCCACAAGCTGCCGGTGCCGCTGCCTGGGGGAAGCACGCTGGGCGTAGTCCCTGCATCGGATTCCCGGCAATAGGAATCACATTGCAATCCATCTGGTCCGTCAAAGCAAACAGCCTTCCCAGGTGCCGTCTGAACGGCTCCTTGGGAAGGCTGTTTGCTGCTACACCTGAATTCCTCTCAACGCCCGTTTTCTCCGAATTCAGATGACTTACCTGAATCCCACTCAGCGCCCGCTTTCTCCGAATTCAGGTGCACTTCTACTCCTGAATCCCACTCAGCGCCCGCTTTCCCCGAATTCAGGTGCATTTATACACCTGAATCACACTCAGCGTCCGCTTTCTCCGAATTCAGGTGCACTTATGCACCTGAATCACACTCACCGCACGCTTTCTCCGAATTCAGGTGCACTTATACACCTGAATCACACTCAGTGCCCCTTTTCCCCGGATTCAGGTGCACTTATACACCAGAATCCTGCTCAGCGCTCGTTTTCCCCGAATTCAGGTGCACTTATGCACCTGAATCACACTCACCGCACGCTTTCTCCGAATTCAGGTGCACTTATACACCTGAATCCCACTCCCTGCTGAATCGCTACTCCTTACCATCCCTGTCCCGGCTCCATTTGCTACGCCAGACCGACCAGGCGAGCGGGATCGTACCGAACCATTTTTCCGCCCAGGGCTGCTTCTCAGCCTTCCTTCTTGCATGGACGGCGCGCGGGTTCTCAATGTACACAACAACCTTCTCCGTAATATATTTCACCAGATCATCTCCGCCGGATGCCATTTCATACACCTCCCATGTGAGATATGGCAGTTATCATTCACTGGCCTTATGCCTATAGTGTGCACCAATCCCCTGAACTCTAAACCGGAAACTGAAGCTTCGTATAGGTTCGGCTGTTAAGGCACAATCTAACAATAACTATACTTATCGGCAGGGAGGTTATTCACTTGAGACAATCGGAAACATTAGAACAACACAACTCAGAACAACCCGGCTGTTCACGCGAAATTGACCGGCTGAGACTGGGGCTGCGGCTACAGCGGTTCCTGGCAGCGGCAGGAGTACTGTTGCTGCTTACAGCGGGGAATGCCGGAGCTACCCACGCGGCTGCACCTCGGGCCGGAAAGCAGGCCAGCATCCCTAAACACAGCCCCCATATGCTCGGCCATGACCAGCGGATGATTCTGATCGATGCCGGCCATGGGGGGATTGACGGCGGAACCTCATACGGCAGCATTCTGGAAAAGGACATCACCCTCGCCATCTCACGCCGCCTCTTTCTCCTGCTGCGTGCGGACGGCTTCGATACGATCCTGAACCGGACCGGCGACTATGCGCCCAGCGATGAGAATCAGTGGCTGCGAAACAGATCCCGGCATCTGCGCGATCTGGCCCAGCGCAAGGAGCTGGCGGAGACGCTTCCGGCCAATGTCGTGGTCAGCATCCATATTAACTGGGCGAAATCCCCGTCCAAGCATGGTCCGCTCGTCCTGTACCGCCAGGAAGGACGCAGCTTCCTGCTAGCCCGGACCATTCAGGATCAGCTCAACCAGCTCTACAGGATGAAGAATGATCCTATCCGGGGCAAGCCCTTCTACCTGCTCAACAAAATAACCGCCACAACGGTTATCGTTGAGGCGGGATTTGTAAGCAGTCCGGCTGACCGCAAGAAGCTCTGCACTCCGAAAGGCCAGGAGGAAATTGCCGAAGCGATTGCCAATGGAATCACCGCTTATCTTATGGAAGTGTAAGCCTGGAGTTCCATTTCCATTCATCCCGTACCAGCTCCGAGATTCCGACAAACTCCACGTTGTCCTTCATTCCGGCAATGCCGCTGCGGATACCCGCTGCGGTTTCTTTGCCCTGAATGCCGACATGGCCGATCGTTACACAATATCTCTGGCTCAGCGCCCGTTCCTGCACGAGCTTCATCTGCTTCGCCACATGGCTTGCCGAATGCACATCATCGAGGAAAATGTGGTTCTCCACCGGCGGCATTCCCAGCTCCCGGGCCATCCGTCCCGCGACTGAACGGTAATTGGTATGGCTATCTACGAAGAATAGACCTCGCTCCTTGCAGACCTCCAGCACAATACCCATGACCCGTTCATCTCCGGTCACCTTGGAGCCCATATGATTATTGATGCCGATCGCGTATGGCACATTATCGAGCGCAGCTTCCACCCGCCCCCGGACCTCGGCGTCATTCATGCTGGTCAGCACGGCCCCCGGCCCCAGCCATTCCGGCTTGCCCTGACGCGGCTCCATCGGCAGATGGACCAGCACATCGTAGCCAAGCTCATGGGCACGCCGTGCGTCCTGCTCGCTGGAACGAAGGAACGGCATTACTGCAACGGTGATTTTGACCGGCAGCTTGAACATTTCCTCCGTCCCGCGCATCCCATTGCCGAAATCATCGACTATGATGGCTACCCGGCTGAGCTGCTTAGTCTTCTCTGCCTGCGGTTGTGCGGAATGCGTGTCCTCTGCCGGGGCTGCTGACACTGCTTGCGGCGCTGACGGTACCAGTGCGGTTATAGTAATCAATGCTGCGGCTATAGAATACTGAAGGATATGCTTTATTCTCTTGTTGTTTGTCTTCATCCTGGACATCTCCTTCGTGGTTCAACTAATGCTCTCATTGTTTGGCTCACGAAGGTTAAATATGTACGGCGTGCTTACGAAATAATTAACAATGTGAAGGGGAAGCGGCGGTCGGCATCAAGCAGCGCCTTCACCACCTGCTGCGGGATGCAAGAAATCAGCGTTTGCTTCGTGCCGGCATCTTGCGGCGGGTATCCCCGGTCAGCTCACATGCCTGCGGGCCAAGGCTGCCCTGCTCCACTTTGTTGTCGATAAAATCCACAATCTGCTGGAGCGAGGCGATCTGCTCCAGAATCTTCTGCTTATGATTCAGGATCATCTCATGAAGCTCGGGATATTGTGACAGGTCCGAGTCAAGCGACAGGTTAAGGTACGGCCGCATATCGTCCAGAGACATCCCTGTCTTCTTAAGACAAGTGATAAGCTTCATCATCTCCAGATCCTGATCGCTGTAGATCCGGTGGCTGTTCCCCTTGCGCTGCGCCCGGGGCAGCAGCCCGATCTTCTCATAATACCGGATCGTATCCTCCGTGATTCCGGTCCGCTCCGCCGTCTCCTTGATTGAATATCCTGTGACGGGATTCTTGTCTACCAGACTCATAAAGCTGCCTCCTTTGTATTGTTGTTGTTGTGCCTTAGGTTCATTCTATTGTATAACTTGGAGTCAGCTCCAAGTCAAATGTTAAATTCAGCTCTTGACCTGGAGTCGGCTCCAAGTTATACAATGAGCACCATTCAACACAATGTTCCCCAAGGAGGACTTATTATGACTATAGAACAAGCCCCACGTACTGCGCTGATCACCGGTGCGAATCATGGCATCGGGCTCGCCCTGACCCGCAAAATGCTAAATGAAGGCTGGGAGGTTATCGCACTCATCCGTTCAGCTTTCACTGAGGACGACCCTCTTATCCGCGGGGCGCTCAGCAGCAGACAACTACGGATATACAAGGCGGATTTAACAGACTTCGCCCAGCTGAACCTTGCCTTGCAGGCTATTACAAGCCATGAGACGCAGATTGATCTGCTGTTCAATAATGCAGGCGGGAGCTTCCCCGAATTAAGCTTCTCCAGGCAAGGACGGGAGCTGCACTATGAACTGCAGACCGTTGTACCCTATATCCTCACGATGGAGCTGAAGCCGCTAATTCTGAGAGGTGAGCTCCGTACCGTCATTAATACTTCTTCCAATGCTTTTATGATGAAGCGCCGGTTCGACCCTGCTACGCTTGAGCGTCCGGCCAAGTTCGCCAAGCTAACCGGCCCTTATGCCGATACGAAGCTTGCCTTGTCCTTGTGGACTGCGGAGCTTGCCCCGGCGCTTGCGGCGGAAGGCATTATGATCCGCAGCGCCGATCCCGGAGGCAATAACACCATGCGCAGCGGCAAAAAATCCGGAATTCCCTTTTGGCTGAGGCCCATTACACGTATGTTCTTCCCGGAGCCTACTCATGGAGCAGGCTTGCTGTACCAGGCTGCACTCGGCGAGCACAGCCGTAAGTCCGGTGTGTTCCTGATCAAGGATCAGGTGACCCCGCTGAAATTCACAGCGTACAGCCGTGATATATTGGCGAATGTCCAGGCCATTTACCAGCAGGAATTCCGCCCGGCCGGCAGCCCCTCCTGATTCTCAGGCCATACTGCACACACACCTAAGCCTGCACACATCAAGCCCAAGCTACCCTGGATAGGATGGCTTGGGCTTTGATGTGTGTACGTTATCCGCACCTGCCAACTAACAAGTGGACAAACGTATCTTAATTTACCGACATCTCAGAAATAAACGGAAGCAAGTGGAAACAGAGCATCTAATTATTGGTTTTTTGCCACTCTGGATGAAATGCGCCAAATTAAGTGTTGTTTATACAACTGCTGTTCCAGCAGGGGGCAAACGCTTATCAGCAAGTGCTGAAAATCCAACTAATTCCTTAAATCGAATCGCAAACTTCACACAAGTGGAAACGGCTTAGCCATCCTTTTAAATTAAAGGACGGCATTCGTTTCAGCGAGAAATAGAAGGATCAGCCCGGCCATTCCCTGGTCCCGGGTCAATCCTTAACCATTCGATTACTTCAGGTTGATCTCTTTAATTTTATCCAGCGGAATTTTCGGCTCACGCGCCTCTGTCAGCAGACCGTTGATTTCCTGCTGCACATCGGTGAGCTGGGTATAGCAGTACCCGCAGATATATTCCACACTCTTGATCGCTTGAGTCAGGCTTGCGAAGCGGGTCAGGAATTCTTCCTCCGATGCCACCTGATGCCCGTACCCCCAGCCCTTATCGGACTGGAAGGCGATCCCGCCGAATTCCGATATAATGATAGGCTGGCCTTGGTACGCATACCCCTCGGCGAAGGCATACTTCCATTGATTGCAGGTGGTCTCTTTATTCACGATGGCCTCTTTGTTGTCGGCATACCTGCTTAAGAAGCCGTCACCCATTTCAACGTAATCATGCAGGGTCAGAATATCCGACACGGTATGCTCCCAGCCGTCATTCGTAATCACCGGGCGGTAGGGATCAATCGCTTTGGTTAAGTGATAAATGCCTTCCGTGAATTTCTGCTGCCGCTGATCATGCAGAATGTTCGGCACGCCCCAGGACTCATTGAACGGCACCCAGGTAATGATACTGGGATGATTATACTGCTGCCGGACGATCTCCAGCCATTCGTTCGTGAAGCTCTCCACGGCGCGGTCATGAAATTCGAACGTTGCCGCCATCTCCGACCATACCAGCAGGCCCTTTACATCGCACCAATACAGGAAGCGGGCATCCTCAATCTTCATATGCTTGCGTACGCTGTTGTAGCCCATCGCCAGAATATAATCAATATCGGCTACAATCGCTTCTTCGCTTGGCGGTGTCAGGTGGCTCTCTGTCCAGTAGCCTTGATCCAGAATAATCCTCTGATAGACTGGCGTATTATTAAGCAGCACCTTACCGTTCTGGATGGAGACCTTTCTCATTCCGAAATAGGAATGCACCTGATCCACAACCTTGCCGCCTACGTATAGGGTGAACTCAACATCATACAGATTGGGCTGCGCCGGTGACCAGTAGCTCCGCTTCCAGGGACCGCTTGCCTCATGCAGCAGATCGACTTCTATCGTCTGGCGGGGCCGGTCCATCCACTGGCTCGTTGTCTTAACCGGGACTCCCTTGAAAGTAACTGCAGCCTCCAGCAGGATCTGGCCTGCCGCCGTCTCCAGCCCGTGCAATTGAACATCGAACGAGACGCAGGAGCGGTCGATGTCCGGAGTGATTTTCACAGAATCCAGCCGCTGCTCTTCCACATATTCCAGCCAGACGGTCTGCCAGATTCCGGTGCTCTGCACATAGAAGCATTCGAAATTATCCTTCGTCCAGCGCTGCTTCCCCCGGGTCTGGGTACAGTCATTACTGTCTTCTGCCTTTAACGTAATACTGTTCTCCTTCCCGGAGATTAGATAGGGAGTGATGTCGAAGGAAAAAGCAGCATACCCTCCCTGATGACTGCCTGCCAGGATGCCGTTCACCCATACCTTGGCGTGATAATCCACGGCCTGGAAGTGGAGAATGACCCTTTTTCCTGACGCCTCCCCGGGAATGAGCACTGCCTTGTTGTACCATACCCGGGGATGAAATTCCTGAATACCGATGCCGCTTGCCTGCGTCTCGTAAGTATATGGAACGGTAATGGTATGGGTTGCGTTCAACTGCTCCTGCCATTTCCCGTGTTCACCGGTATTCTGGTCGTCGAACCGGAAGCCCCACTCCCCGTTAAGGGACTGCCATCCCCTGCGGACGAACTGCGGTCTGGGATAATCCTTGATGTATGCTTTGGTTGTCATCGTACTCCCCCGTTCCGCCCGGCAGACCCGGTTCTGAATTCCAGCGCATAGACCGATGCCGGACGCAGCAACCAGCCCTCCGCCCACGCTCCAGCAGGAACCTCGCTTACCTTGCAGGCGATGCGGTCCGGCGCGAAGACAGAATTGATCTCCCATTCGGATTCCCCCGATATTTCATATACAACTATAGTACCGTCAGCCTCAAATCCATGCAGTGTGAAGGAAGCCTTCACTTCCTGCAGGCTGCGGTTTACAGTGAACACGGTGACGGTATCCCCGGATTCATTCGTGAAGGCCACCGTATCCAGATCCGGCAGGGCGTCCAGATGGATCGGCGCCGGTCTGCCGGACCTTACGGAGAAAGTGCCGCACTCTGCAACTGAAGGAAGCAGACGGGAGATATCGCGGCCGGCATACAGCTTCATGACTTCATAGGTTGGCGTGCCGTAGACGGTTAACGGATGCCCGCTCCAGCCCGGCAGCTTGCCGCAGTATTGATCGGCATAATAATCGCCTACCCGGATACACCCTCCAAGCCACCCGTTGACCAGATCGGAGAAGCTGCCGATTTGCACGATGTCGCTTGCCCGCAGCATTTCGTTCAAATTAGCGGCATTGGCCACCGCAGCGCCCAGCGTATGCTCGTCCGGCAGCCCTTTGCGTACCGTGTTGGGATAATACATCGTATTGTATTCGGTAATTGCCAGCTTCACATGCGCATGGTCCGGGTTGGAGCGGATCTGGCCTGCCGTCTGTTCTATATTGTAGCGGGTCCATTCCGGGAATGAGGCTATGGCCTTATATCGCTCTTCTTCCGGTGTGTTCTGATCCATAGCAAACCGGTTATAGCCGTGGTAGAGATGCAAGGTCAAATAATCAATCTGTTCACCCGCGATATCCAGAACAGCGCGGTTCCATTCCTGATCGGTATGTCCGCAGGCCAGAATAACGAGAGAAGGATCTGCCCGCTTCATAGCTTGAATGAAGGACACGGTCCGCTTGGCGAACTGCTCCGCCGTAGTTGTTCCGACCTGCCAGGGTCCCCACACCTCGTTCCCGATCTCCCAATGCTTCACATTATAGGGCTCCGCATAGCCGTTCGCGGCCCGCTTCGCGCCCATGGGAGTTTCGATCCCGCCATTGCAGTATTCCACCCACCTCGCTGCCTCCTCCGGCGAGCCGGAGCCGTCATTCACGCAGATCAGCGGCTCCACACGAAGCTCCCGGCAGAAGCGGATGAATTCATCTGTGCCGAAGTATTTGCTGGTCCATCCCCCCCACGCCTCATTAAACATAACCGGACGCTCCAGCACCGGACCGATCCCGTGCTCGAAATGATAGGCGCTGATATAATTCCCCGCCAGCCGCATCATCCCGGCGTTCAGCTCCTTCGTCATTTCGACCACCTCACGTTTTACGGTGCCGATGTGGTCTTCGGGGAGCAGAGAGACATGATCTAACCATAACATGCCGGTAGAGACATGATCCCTCCATCTGGGGTGCTCAGCCGGAACATATACCCGGAACTCTGCATCTGCGCTGTCCCGGCTGACAGACAGCCTGGCTTCATACAGCTGCCAATTATGGCTGTCCAGCCCGATGCGCTCCAGCCCCAGGCGGGCTTGGCTGATCCGGTCTACGGCTTCAATAATGATATAAGTCAGCTCGACAGATGCCCTCGCCACCAGCTTAACCGTATACATCCCTTCCTGGAGTGCCGTCCTCTGGGCGATGCCCGCATAAGCCTCATCATCACTCAGCAGGCGGATGCGCTGGGCGCGGCCCGAATGCTTCGGGGCAGACGCTTCAAGGGCATATCCGGTATTCCGCCCGTTCGTGAACGCATACCAGCTTCCCGCCACGCCCGCCGTACTCCCCGCCTCACTCTCGAAATCCATATCCTTCAGCGGATAAGCCAGCATGGCTTCCATATGATCGCGGATATCCTCCACGAAATGTCCGAACAGATACGGGTTGACTGTATGCCCGCTTGGCTGGCTGCAGTCGATCCTTATCGTTGCTTGGTTAGACAATTTCACTCCTCCGTTTCCGATTAACCTTTAATTGAACCAATCATGACACCTTTGACGAAGTGCTTCTGGACCAAAGGATACATCAGCAGCACCGGCAGGCTGGACACGATAATGACCGCGTATTTAATGCTCTCGGAGAGCAGGATTTGATCCTCCAGCCCGACATTCCCCCCGTCTGCGCCGGCGGATTGACTGATCATCAGTATCTCGCGCAGCACCAGCTGCAGCGGATACCGGTCCTCGCTGCGGATATAAATCAGCGCATTGAAGAATGAATTCCAGTGCCCCACGGCATAGAACAGAACCATTACGGCAATGATCGGCTTCGACAACGGCAGAATAATGCTGATCAGCAGCCTCCAGTTGGAGCAGCCGTCAATGTGCGCCGCTTCCTGCAGCTCCCAGGGAATACTGGATTCAAAGTATGTTCTCATCACAATCAGATTGTACGTAGATATGGCTCCGGGAATAATGAGCGCCCACATCGTATCGACCATCCCCAGGTTTTTGACCAGCAGATAACTGGGGATGAGTCCACCGCTGAAGAACATCGTCAGGGTAACAATCAGCATCAGCAGCTTGCGTCCGGGCAGATCCGGTCTGGACAGCGGGTATGCCGCAAGCAAAGTCATCATAATATTGACACTTGTTCCGACAACGGTGTAGATCAGCGTATTGCGGTATCCGGTCCAAATTTTATCGTTGTGCAAAATATTGCTGTAGGCTTCCAGTGTCACGCCCTTGGGCAGCAGCCAAACCTCCCCGTTCAGTACTTTGGCGGGATCACTGAACGAAGCGCTGACCACAAATAGTAACGGATAGAGCACTATAGCAATGATTACCGCTGCGAGCAGGTATACGATTACGTCGAACCGCTTTTCATCGGGTGGGGCTTTCATAATTACATCCTTAGGCATTGCCCGTCTCCTCCTCCATTACCACAGGCTCGTATCCGACGTTTTGCGCGCAAACCGGTTCACCAGCAGGAGCAGCGTCAGGTTAATCAGGGAGTTGAACAGCCCTATTGCGGCAGTATAGCTGTATTCGCCCTTTAGAATGCCGGTAGTGTATACAAAAGTGGAAATCACGTCGCTTGATTCCAGATTCAAATTATTCTGCATCAGCAAAATTTTCTCAAAGCCGATGTTCATGAACTGCCCAATGTCCAGAATCAGTAAAATGACGATCACAGGGACAATTCCAGGCAGCGAGACATGCCAGATCCGCCGGATACGGGAGGCGCCGTCCATCTTGGCCGCTTCGTACAGCTGCGGATTAATTCCGCTAAGCGCTGCGATGTATATAATGGATTGCCAGCCCATGTTCTGCCAAATATTCGAGCTGATGAAGATCGTTTTGAACCACGCGGCCGATTCCATGAAGCGGGTCGGCGTTCCGCCAAGCGCCTGAATCAGCATGTTGACCGGGCCGCTCGGGGAGAGCAGCACCGTCAGAATGCCCACGATAACAACAACAGAGATAAAGTGCGGGATATAAGTGACGTTCTGCAGTAATTTACTGTATCTCTTACTGCCGATTTCGTTGATCAGCAGGGCCAGCATAATCGGAACCGGAAAAGCAATCAGCAGGGAGAACAGGTTGATGGACAACGTATTCCAGAGAAGTCTCCAGAAATAATAGGAGTCGAAGAAACGCTGGAAATGCTCGAAGCCCACCCAGCTGCTGCCAAGGATTCCTTTGCCGGGGTTAAAATTCTTGAAGGCGATCTGCAGCCCGTAGAGCGGGCCGTAATGAAACACCAGGTACCATGTGATCGGTATTAATAGCATGAGATACAAGTCGTATCTTCGGGAGATTTGCCTGATCAGACGGCGCCCCGGCTCCTGAGGGAACCGGCGCGCTGCGGCAGTATTAGGGATTTCCGTCTTATTCATGAACATCCGCTCCTATCCAAGAGGATCTGCCTATTTATCCATCTTGTCGTAAGCTTCCTGATAAATCTGCTGAAGCTCCTCGACATTCATCTTTTGGAGGGTCGACTGGAATTCATCCCACTTGTCGAAGCTGAGTGCGCCGGCGATAAACTTCGTGCTCTGTTCTTCGTAATATTTGTCAATATCATTCCGGAGCATGTTCACCTTCTGGGCTGTCGCTTCGTCAAACATCGGAACGGCATAGCGGATTTCCGGCATATACGGGTCGAGCGCCTTCTGCGCTTCCTGCACCTGAGGCGGATTGATATAAGAAGCTACATGCTCACTGATCAGATGCGGTGCCCCTCCACCGGCATACGGAGTGATTTTCGGCTGCGTTTCGGAGGTTGAATACTCTGGCTTGTAATAAGGAATTCCGTCCTTCAGCTCATAATGTTCACCTTCCCGCCCGAACCGCAGCAGCGTCGAGCCTTCGTCACTATAGAAATAGTCGATCCAGCGCATGGAGATTTCCGGATACTTATTGACGGAAGTAATGGCATACGCCCCAAAGTCACGCGGGATCGGAGACGTCTGGCTCTGCATCCGGTCACCATGCGGACCTGCTGGCGGCGCGATGCCGATGTATTGATCCGAGATTGGCAGGAAATTGTTGTTCGTCTGGTCGAAGAACATCCCCGTCAGGCCGGAGCCCTGCTTGGCCAGGAACTGGGCCTCCGTATGGGAGAACACCTCCTGGTCCAGCAGCTTCGCGGCGTACAGCTTATTCAGATACATGAGCATTTCCTTGTTCCGTTCGCTGCCCATCCAGATTTCGACCTTATTATCCTTAAGGTTGATGTTATAACCGAACTGCTGATCCAGTCCAAACGATCCGCTCATCATCGTGGCGACACTGAGTCCGACGCGGGCAGTCAGTGGAAGTTCGTCCTTCTGACCGTTGCCGTTCGGGTCCTGATCACGGAAAGCGACCAGCACATCGTACAGCTCATCCGTCGTCTCCGGCACCTTCAGGTTCAGCTTCTTCAACCAGGCCTGGTTGATCCATTTCTTGTCCGTCCGCGCCGCACTCAGGCTAACGATACCCGGAATCGCGTAAATATGGCCTTCCGGTGTCGTAATGCCCGCGCGGATCTCCGGATACTCATCCATCAGCTTGTTGAAGTTCGGGGCATAGTCCCGGATCAGATCCTCCAGTGGAATAAGCTGGCCGCCCGAGCCGTAACGGACGGCCTCCAGTGGGGTGATCCCGGAGCGGTACATGACATCGGGCAGCTCGTTGGAGGCGAAGAGCAGATTCTTCTTCTCCTGGAAGCCATCTGTCGGCGCTTCGGTGAACTCCACCTGAACATTGCTCAGCTTCTCATAATCCTGAAAGACCGGCATGTCCTTGAACGATCCGTTGACGGGCGCAATCCGGGTGAACATGCTCAGCTTCACCGGCTCCTGCACGATAGGGAATCCGTCCTTGCTCACGGATTGATCTGCTGATGCCTGAGGTGCAGCCTCTTTGTTGCTGCTGCCCGCTCCTGAACTGCAGCCGCCCATTGCCAGTGCGGCAATGACCATAAGACTGACCGCCGTTTGATTTCGTTGTCTGCGCATGTCTGGTACAACCTCCTTATATATCTCACTGATCCTTCTGTGTAAGCGCTTCCCTTGGTGTGGTTTTATTATATCCGGGCCAGCGCAGAGGGGGATTCTACATATATGACTATTTACTACACTTATCTTACTGTTTCACTCCGCAGCAGGTTGACGGCTTACAAAAGCATGCGGCGTCGTACCGGTCAGCTCCTTGAATACTTTGAAAAAATAATTATACGTCGTGAACCCAACCTGGCTGCTAATTTGCTTCACAGTGTATTTGCCGCTTTCGAGCAGCCTGCAGCTGGCATCAATTCGGACACGGTTCAAATATTCGGAAAAGGTCGTCCGGGTCTCTTCTTTGAAAATCCGGCTTAAGTAAGACGGGTTAAGCCCGATCAGGTCAGCAGTCAGCTCCAGCGTAATGTAACTCTGATAACGTTCCAGAATAAGCTGAATGGCTTGGGACACATGCCGCGAATAGGTGCCTTGTGACTGTCTGCGGCGGAGCCTGCCCAGCAGGCCTCCGTAATAAGCTTTCATCCACTGTTCCAGCCCGGCTACGCTGTTGATATTGCCCAGCTCTTCCCGGGACGGCAATCCGCCAGCTGCGTCTTCGTCCTGCGTCAGGGTCTTGTCACCTATCGCCAGCAGTTCGCTGACAATCATCTGTACACTTGGCGAATGAAGCGGAAGCTTCTGAACAGGGGTGAATGCATCGGTAATGGACTGCTCTATCCCTTCCCGATCCAGCCGCTCAATGGCCAGAAGAAGCTGCTTCTGATTCCCGATCGTCATCAGAAGACGCGGACTGTCCGCTTCGGCATCCGGCTCTTGCCGTGCAGCCGCGTGATCGAGGACTCGTTCGGCCGAACGGTAACTGGCTTCGAGCTTGGACAGGCTGGTGCACATATGACCAATGCTATAGGTGCATTTCAAATTCAGGAATAGCTCCAGCGAATGGCTGGCATTGCTCATCAGCCGGTTGGCCTCACTCGCTGCAGCCTGTTCGCTCCGTTCTCTGAATGCGAACAGGGCGGCCAGACGCCCATTCTCAACATACACGGCCATCCGCTCAGGCAGCTCGCCGAGACTCTGCTGCATAAGCTCTACCGCCTGCCGGACCAGACCGTTAATCTGTACATCACTGCGCGATTGTGTCAACAGCAGGAAGGGAACGATTTGGACAGCGGCAGCCATATAGCAGACCACACCGAGCTGAAGCCCGCTCCGTTTCATGCTCTTGTCAAGCATAACCTCAGCCTCCGGCTGTCCGGCCAGCAGCCGGAGTGCCTGCTCACGTAAATCCCCGGGACTGCTGTCCGCAGCAGCGCTTCCCTCCTCCAGCCCGGGGACTGGGGTCACGGCCTTCTCCTGCAGCTCTTGTGCCACTTTCTTCAGAACGGAAATTAGCGATTGGTCATTCAAGCGGTGCTTCAGTAAATAGTCGGCAGCCCCGTTCCTCAGACACTCACGGACATAATCGTAATCGTCATAGCTGCTGAGCATGATTGTCTTTACAGCCGGGTACCGCTCACAGATGGTCCGTTGCAGCTCTACTCCATTCATGCCGGGCATATTCACATCAATAATTGCAATATGCACCAGCGATTTCTCACAAGCCTGGAGCGCCGTCAGACCGCTGTAGGCTTCCCCGCAAATCTCAAAACCATGGCTGCGCCAATCCGTCATCGTCAACAGATGATGATGTACCAGCGGTTCATCGTCTACCAGCAATACTTGAATCAACATTCAACCTGCCTCCTTTGCGGATGGTTCATCCCTGCGAATTTCCGGGAAACGGATGACCACCTTGGTATACAGCGCTTCTTCACTGAACAGCCTGATACCGTACGGCTCCCCGTACATCCTGCTGATTCGTTCATGCACATTACGCACGCCGATTCCGCTGAAGCGCGAAGCGCTCCCTTCCTTGACGGATTCAAGCAGCTGCTGCATGGTTTCCTGAGACATCCCTGGCCCGTTATCCATAATTTCTATGAACAAATCCCCGCACTCCCCGTAGACTCTGATCAGAATCAATCCGCCTTTGGCAGCCGGGACCACTCCGTGCAGAATGGCATTCTCCACAATAGGCTGCAGCATCAGCTTGAGCACCCTGCACTCCAGCAGATCATCATCTTCCACTTGAACCTGAACCGATATCGGCTCCATATATTTGTATTTCACAATAGATACATAGCAGTTCATATAATCCAGCTCTTCCCTGAGCGTAAGGAATTCGCTTGAATTCCCGAGTACCCCGCGCATTAGCTCAATTAACGAGCCTGATACCTCCTCGATATTCGGAACATCATTCAGCTTGGCCAGATACTTAATAGTATTGAGGGTATTGTACAGAAAATGGGGGCGGATCTGCGCCTGTAGTGCCGTAAGCTCTGCCTCCCGCTTCGCCTGCTCACTAATCCGGATATCCTGCATCAGCCGCTGCAGATCATCAATCATGCTAATGAACACGGTGTAAAGTTCACCGATTTCGTCTTTTGAGTCCATACCCATACGCGGAAAAGATAAATTGCCGTCCTTTACCCGCATCATCATCGTTTTGAGCCGCCGGATATGCAGCGTAGTCCGGGAAGACATCTGCAATGCTCCCAGTAGAACTGCGGCAAACACAATGACCGATACTTCAATCATCAGATTCCGGACCTTCACCGATTCGCTGAGAAGAGAATCCAGCGGCACAAGCGCCCGGGTAATCCAGCCTGTATCCCCGGAGCGGCGGCTGACTACAATATAGGACTTACCGTCGATCTTCTGCTCTGCCGCCTCTTGCACAGCAGTTCCCGCAAGCTGCGGGTGAGCATACACCGTGCTTAGCATTTGCGGGGAGAGTGACGCAGGCGCAGCTCCGGAAGGGTACACCAGCTCCATCTGTTCATCCAGTACATATAGAACACTGTCCGCTGTCGGCTTGACGCCATAGGTACTCCGAATGAAATCATAGTTCAAATCCACCATTACGACGCCAATAGATTCCTTGTTGTACCGGATCACACGGCCGACAGAAATCACATCCGTGCTGCCTTCCTGTTTGAAATAAGCATGGCGGTCCCCATGGTTCAGCATGTAGTCCATCGCTTTTGTCTGGAGGAAATTCCGGTCAATCCAAGGACCCCCGGTGAAGAACACTTTACCGTTCAGTCCAATCACAGCTATGCGTGTGATATAAGGCTTATAATCAATCAGGCCTGACAGAAACTCATTGATCCGCTTTTGCTCCTGAAACCAC
Organism: Paenibacillus rhizoplanae; assembly: GCF_042684125.1. Taxonomy (NCBI): domain Bacteria; kingdom Bacillati; phylum Bacillota; class Bacilli; order Caryophanales; family Paenibacillaceae; genus Paenibacillus; species Paenibacillus rhizoplanae. Next base: position 34,818 of record NZ_JBHUKY010000045.1, read on the forward strand.
TCGTAGCTGATCTCCTCACTGGGACTCAGCAATATATCAATGACCGTATTTTTATTCGTGACGGCGACGGTGTTCAGACGATCAATCTCTTCGAACATATGATTCAGCGATTCGTCTGCTTGACGGATACTGTCCGCGACCGAAGTAATCGCATTCTGCTTAATCGTCTCACGCATATTCAGATAGATAATGGAAGTAACCGTTACGATCGAGAACAGACTGAGCAGTCCGAACGCGATGAATATTTTCCCCTGAATCCCCGGCTTCGGGGATAATTTATGGCGCAGCGCTGCGAATCTCATAGCGGTCTCTCCTTCCCGTAAGGGAAATGTCTTCTAGTAAGCGCTCTCATATTAATCGGCAACCCCTTCGCCCTCTTATCCGTCTCCAGCCGTACGGGTATGCAAGGGAGAGGATTTGTAATAGGACTTGAATGCCCGGGTGAACGTGTACAGGTTGGGATAGCCTAGCGACAATGCAATTTCTGTGATGGTGGCCTCGGTTTCGGCAAGCAGCCGTTTGGCCTTCCCCATGCGTATGCTCTGGATATACTTCTGCGGCGATACGCCGACCTGACTTGTAAAAGCACTAGTGAAGTAGGAACGGTGTACGCCTGCCAGCGAGGCAACCTGCTGGACGGTTATCCCTTCAGTAGCATGCAGGTTCATAAATTCCATACACTGCGATACCCAGCCGGAAGGTGACGGGCTTACCTCAGGGAAGGCTTCGGGCATCAGGCCGGCCAGTAATTCGCAGATTTGTCCCTCAAGCTCAAGGGATACAGCCGGGTCCCACCGCTCGTACCGGGTCATTGCCCCGAGGATGCGTTCGAGTGCAGCTTGGACGCGGGATGTCACCTTGCCCGGAGCTGCCGGCTGCTCAGGCACCAGCCCGGCCAGCTTCAAGAGCGGCATTACCCTGCTTCCATCCAGCGCAAGCCAGTTCATCTGCAGCGGAGCTTCCGCAGGAATGATGTAATAATGATAGGTCTGGTCCGGAAACAGACAGAACAGGTCACCCTTTTGCAGCTCGATGTGCTGATCGCCATAATTGAGACCGACCCTGCCTTCGTATACAAAATGAAGACTGTAACACTCAATCCTTTTGGGACCTACCCTGTAGTTCGGCTTAGCCAGGCTGCGGCCCGCACGGACCGGCCATAGCTGCCCCTCCCGGTCCAGATTGCCCGGCGTATAATAGATGAACTCGGCATATTCATATTCGTATTCCTGCAGATTACGCATCGCTTCTGACATATCCCCACCCCTCTCATCTAACAAAATGACAATTCACACCTAACATTAGGCTATTTATTAAACGTTGTTTTTTCAATATCATCATAATAGGAGGCGATGACCATTGTCCAGCAAACCTAACATTTTACTAATAACCAGTGATCAACAGCATTGGAATACCATCGGTGCCTTCCAGTCCGAGATCTCCACTCCGAATCTGGACCGGCTGGCACAGCAAGGGACCACCTTCGGCCGCGCTTATTGCCCTAATCCCACCTGTACGCCAAGCCGTTCCTCTATTATTACGGGAATGTATCCAAGCCAGCACGGTGCGTGGACGCTGGGAACGAAGCTGCTGGAGGACCGGCATACGGTAGGTGAGGATTTCAGCGAAGCAGGTTACCAGACCTCACTGATCGGCAAAGCCCATTTCCAGCCCCTGAAGTCTACGGAGGAATATGAATCGAAGGAAGCCTATCCCCTGTTGCAGGACTTGGATTACTGGAGCAGCTTCCAGGAATCCTTCTACGGATTCGACCATGTGGAGCTTGCCAGGAACCATACGAACGAAGCCCATGTCGGCCAGCATTATGCCTTATGGCTGGAAGAACAGGGCTGTCACAATTGGCGGGATTATTTCCTCCCTCCCACGGGGACAATGGACCCGTCTGTAACCTACACATGGCCCATTCCGGAGAAGTATCATTACAACACCTGGATTGCAGAGCGCAGCAATGCCCGCCTTGAGGAGCATCAAGAGTCCGGAGATCCGTTCTTTCTCTGGGCCAGCTTTTTTGATCCGCATCCCGAATATCTGGTCCCGGAGCCTTGGGATTCGATGTATGACCCTGACAAGCTGACCATTCCTTCACTGACACCCGGGGAACACGACCGGAATCCGCCGCATTTCGGCATGACCCAGGAAGACAGCCCTGATTTCTCGCAGCTCATGGAGACGGGCTTTGGCATTCACGGCTACCGCTCCCACCTGTATTATGAATACGGGGATAAGGCGCTGCTGACGGATTATGACAAAAAGAAGCTGGTAGCGGTCTATTACGGAATGATCAGCATGATGGACAAATATATCGGCCGCATTCTCGATAAGCTTGACAACCTGGGACTGGCGGATAACACACTCGTCGTCTTCACAACCGATCACGGGCATTTCTTCGGACAGCATGGTCTGCAGGCCAAAGGAGGGTTTCATTACGAGGATTTAATCAAGCTGCCATTCATCGTCAGATATCCCGGGCAGGTTCCGGCAGGCAGACAGTCGGATGCGATACAGTCGCTCGTGGACCTGGCGCCTACCTTCTTATCATTCGCCAATCTTCCCGTTCCTTCGTCGATGACCGGTGTGGATCAGAAGGACGTATGGCTGGGCCGCAGGAATCAGGCGCGTGACCATGCCATTTGCGAATTCCGGCATGAGCCCACGACCATTCACCAGAAGACCTATATAGATGCACGCTACAAAATTACAGTCTATTACAACCAGCAATACGGCGAACTCTTCGATTTAGAGCAGGACCCGCACGAACTTCATAATCTGTGGGACGAGCCGGAGCAAGGGCGGCTGAAGTCTGAGCTTCTGCTGAAATATATTTGGGCGGAGCTGGGCAAGGAACCGCTGCCTATGCCGAGAATACATCATGCCTGAAGCAGGCCGCATGGAGAAATAAGAAAGCGTGAGCAAGGGCTTCTCCCTTCGCTCACGCTTTCTTGGATATGATATGAATTCAGTCAGAATATAACAATACCCGCAACTGCCGACAGGAGGATCACAGCAAACGGATGTACTTTGTATTTGGCAATAAGAAGAAGGCATCCGGCACAGATCAGCAGCGAGCCCGCGAGTGTCCAGGTCAACCAGGAGCCGCTTGTTCCGCTGAATCCGAAATGAACCGCCGCGTACAGGATTAAGCCGGTCACGATCGGACGCAGTCCGTAGAAGGAAGATCTGACCCACTTATTGCTCTGCAGCTTCAGGAAGAATGCAGCGATACCAATGACGATGATAAGCGACGGCAGAATAATGCCAACCGTTGCCGCGATAGCTCCCCCCACCCCCGCCTGGGAGTAGCCGATCAGGGTGGCGGTATTGGTCGCGATGGAACCCGGGGCCATTCCTGCCAAAGAGACGATTTCCTGAAAAGCGCCGCTGTCCAGCCATCCTTGCTCGGCAACCTCCCGCTGGATCAGCGTAATCACGGCATATCCGCCGCCAAATGATACTAGCCCTACTTTGAAAAAAATGTACAACAGCTCCCACAGCATCCCATGAACCCCTTCAAATGTAGTATTCCGGAAACTGCAGATCCCGGCTCTCCTCTATTCTCACCTGCTCCGTAACTATGCTCTTTCCCCGTTTCTGATTGTACTGCACTACCAGAACTCCGGCTGTCAGTCCGCCCACAATCAGGTAAAATGGATGAATCTGCGTGAACAACAGCAAGGCCAGCGATACCGCTACAAGCGCAAACGTCACTGCGTCCAAAACAGAAGCTTTCCACATCTTTCCGGCTGCGACAATGATCAGGGCCACAACCGCGGCATGAATCCCCTTCAAAGCGGCTTCTACCTTGACGTTGTCTTTGAATAAAAGCCTGAGGCCGCTGAGAAGGAACACGATCAGGAAGGTAGGCAGGGTTATGGCAATGACGGCAGCCACGGCTCCCGCCACTCCGCCAAGACGATAGCCGATGAAGGTTGCGCTATTTACGGCCACCCCTCCGGGAGCGGAACCGGACACGGATATCATGTCACCCATTTCCGCTTCGTTCATCCATCTCTTTTTCCGGACAATTTCTTCTTCAATAGTTGCAATCATGGCATAACCGCCCCCAAAGGTGGAGGGTCCAATTTTGAAAAATACGCAAAAAATACTCCAAAGTAACTTCATTTTTCCCCCTGCATTTTGCTTCATTCCAGTTCCACCTTACATTCTTTTCTGCTCTCTCAAGAGATGTTACTTATATACTAGCATAATTAATTTCATTTTGGATTAAAGTTATGAATTTTATTGTAAATATTCTGTGTATACTTCATAATCAGAAGGTATAAAGTCAATTATTTGTTGAATAAAAATCAATTTGGAATTATCTTAGGTATTCCTACTATTAAACTTGGAATGGAGATAAGCCTGATGCTGCCCCACCCTAATGCTTCCCTCAAAAAACAGGTCTATGACCGCATCTCCTATCTGGGAACGGCCTCCAAGGCCGATTTGTTGAATGATTTTGCCCTGACCAGCAGCAGTATGACACGGCTTCTCGATGAGATGTCGTCCCAGGGATTAATTATCGCTTCCGGGCTGGGAACCTCCAAAGGCGGGAGGAAGCCCATCCTGTTCCAGTGCAACCCGGCATACAGGTATCTGTTCGGGCTGGAGATTTCCCGTATTCATTCTTCTCTGGGCCTTTACGATATGCATTTCAATCTGCTGTCTATGACCCGGTGGACCATGGACGATAGCATGACGCCCCCGCTGCTCGCGGATCATGTTGCGGACTGTGCCCGGGCTCTTCTGGCGGAGCATGGCATATCGCCGGGCAGCGTTCTGGGTATGGGGATAGGCGCTGTCGGCCCCTTGAACTCCGAACGCGGGATCATTCTGGAGCCGGAGCACTTCCCGGCCGCTTCCTGGACCAACGTCCCCATCTGCGAGATGCTGAAGGAACGGCTTGACCTGCCGGTCAAGCTTGACAATGGCGCCAACTGCGCCCTCATCGGTGAGCACCGGGCTCTTAAGTCCAACAACTATCAGCACATCCTGTATGTACATGCCGGAACAACTATTAGATTCGCCATGATATCCGGCGGCCATATCGTTCGGGGGGCCTCCGGCGCTGAGGGTGCGCTCGGTCAGATGATTATCCAGACCAACGGACCCAGACTGCACGGTAAAGGAAACTACGGAGCCCTTGAAGCCTTCGTGTCTGTTCCGGCGCTGGAAGAGCGTGTACGCACACAATTGAAGATTGGGCGCAGCAGCGTACTGGCGGAAATTGCTCCGGAACGGGTAACCTTTGCCGCCTTAACTGAAGCTCTTGAGCATGGGGATAAGCTGGTTACTGAACAATTCACGGAATCGTCCGCGTACCTGGGGATCGGGCTGGCTAATCTGATTAACACTCTTCATCCGGAGTGTGTCGTGCTGGGCGGACCCCTGATCCGGGCACATCAGCTTGTCTTCGACACATCGGTTGAGGTCGCCAGGAAGAACACTTATCCCTCCCCCGAGAACAGTCCGTTCTTTACTCAAGGACAGCTCAAAGAAGAGGCCGTAGCCACAGGAGCGGCCATCATGCTTCTAAATGACTGGTATGTTGAATAAATAGGAAGACAGGAGGAGATTACTGTGTCTCTTAGCTGCACTGCCGGTTCTCATTCCGGTTTAGGTGTGATGTGGAAGACGGTCTCGGAGGATTGTAATCTGGCTTGCGACTATTGTTATTATAGTACCTGTGGAGGGAAGCCCGGACCGGCAATTAACCGGATCGACTCTGGGATTCTGGATAAATTCATCCAGGATTATATGCAGCGGAGCTCCGGCAGTGCCACCTTCGCCTGGCAGGGTGGAGAACCCCTGCTGGCAGGTCACGAGTTCTTCGAGGAAGTCGTGTACCGCCAGGCTCTGCATGCCCCGCCGCATACGGTTATCAGCAATTCCCTGCAAACCAATGCCACGCTGATCAGCGGGCGGTGGGCTGCTTTTTTCAAAACCTATCATTTCCTGATCGGAGTCAGTCTGGACGGTCCGCAGCAGATTCATGACTCGCGCCGGGTGAATTCCGCAGGAAAGGGCAGTTATGTCCAGGTCATGAACGGCATCAGCCATCTTCGGCGGCACCAGGTAGACTTTAATATATTGACGGTTATTCATAAGGGCAATGTAGGTAAAGCAAGGGAACTGATGGCGTTCTACCGGGAGCAGGACTTCCGCTTCATTCAGTTCATTCCCTGCATGGACTTCAGATCCCAGCAGGTGGATCAGCCGGGCGTCTATGAGATTACAGCGGACGAATACGGGGAGTTCCTGTGCGAGGCCTTTGACGAATGGTATCAGGACGGCAAGCCCGAAATATCGGTAAGGTTCTTCGATAACATGCTCAGCGTCTACCTGGGCGGCGAAGCAGAATCCTGTATTCACCGCGCTGCATGTCCTTCAAGTCTGGTACTGGAGCAGAACGGGGACGCCTTCCCCTGCGATTTCTATATCAATGAGGAGTGGAAGGTCGGCAATATTGCCGGGGATTCCATTGCGGATATGCTTGCCCATCCCAACTACGAGCGGTTTCACCAGATGAAGCCCGCTCTGCCGGAGCCATGTCAATCCTGCGAATGGCAGCCGTTGTGTTATGGCGGATGCCCCCGGAACCGGAAATGGAATCCGGAAGAAGGCGGCTCCAGTCCTGATTATTTTTGCCGGAGCTATATGCGTATCTATGCTTATGCCGATGAGAGAATGAGACAGTTGGCAGGCAAGCTGCGCCGGGAACCCGTTCAGCGAGGTTGCAACGGGTAAATATTGGGTAACTTATAGCGTGAAGCCTGCATTCTTGTGTATTGAGCGAAGGCTATACCCTGATACGTAATGGAGGGTCCTATGAACACGAAGACTGGCGGAGCGAGAGACGCATTCAATTTCATGAAACAGCTGTGGACTAAAATCAATGCCGATGATGTCCAGGGGCTAGGCGCACAGCTGACCTATTATCTGATCCTGTCCCTGTTTCCTTTTCTGATCTTCATCATGACCCTGATTGGGTACGCCAATATCTCCCTTGAGGACAAAATCCACCAGCTCGAGCAGGTCATGCCCGCCGAGGCTATTTCAATCATTGAAGAAATTCTGCAGGATGTATCTGCCGGACGCAGCCAGGCGTTATTATCCTTCGGGATGCTGGCAACGCTCTGGGCCGCCTCCAAAGGAGTGAATGCCATCATCAAGGGGCTTAACCGTGCCTATGACATTGATGAGAGCAGAGCCTTCTGGAAAATACGGGGCATCGCCCTGCTCGCTACCTTGACGATCGGTCTCGTCGTTCTGCTCAGTATTCTGCTGCTCGTCCTTGGTACCTGGCTCAAAACCCAGGTCTTCCTGCTCATTGATCTGCCCTACGGTTTCCAGAAGCTGTGGGATCTGCTGCAATATGCTATTCCGCTGCTTGTAATGTTCATAGTCTTCACTCTTCTGTACTGGATCGCTCCCAGCCGAAGGCTGGCTCTGCGCGAAGTCGTGCCCGGTGCGCTGTTCTCAACGATCGGCTGGATCACAACCTCTGTCCTCTTCTCTGTATACGTCAATCAATTCAGCGATTTCACCAAAACCTACGGCAGTCTCGGAGGCGTAACGGTTCTGCTTATCTGGCTGTATATCAGCTCCTTTATTATTCTTGCCGGAGGCGAGATTAATGCCGTCCTGCTCAAACGCAAGGCGGATGGTAAATAGGACCGTGATAGAAATCCGCCACTTTTCCCTTTCTGAATGCTGTGAATAGGGTCGAATCCCGGAGGTTCCGAACCACGGAACTGCGCGCCCGGCCGAGTTTGGTCTTAACGGACCTGAGAGACCCTTTTCCCTGGAAAACGCCACGTTTTGCGGTTTAACGGACAGAGTAGCCCTTATCGACTCTCTACAAGATGTTTAAGTGTAGAAATTCCAGAATAAGCTCCATGGGGTCCGTTCCTTTGCCCAAGGGGTGACTTTCATCGGAATAAGTGCGCCTCAGTCCGTTACGCCTTGCCACTAGTTTAAATCTGATGCTGCACTACGTAAGTCAGACACGCCACAGCCTCCGCCTGCCTGAAGCCTTCTCCCGTGTACAAAGCCTGCGCCCGTTCATTCTCTGCGTTCACACACAGAACGGTTCGGGAATACGTCTGCTCAGCCGCGAACCGCAGCGCCGCCTGAAGCAGAATCCGGCCCAGTCCTCTCCCCTGATACTCCGGTAATACCGCCAGCGGGCCGATACTCATAGCAGGAGCCTCTTCGTATTCATCAGCGGAGCCGTGCACGATACCCACAGCTGTTCCGTTATGATACAAGATTAGTAGACCGCCTTCGATATAGTCTGCTCCGCGGATCATCTGCTGCACCATAGCAGGCGTGACCGGTGTCTCGTTGCCCTGCAGTCTGGCGAAGCCGGCATTGCGCACCTCACACCAGACCACTTCATCCGCCCCGCTGCGGAAGGGAAGAATCTCATAGCCCGGCGGCAAGCTCAGCGCAGGAGGTTCCCCCTGCTCCCTCACAAGGATATAAGTGTAACGCTGCACTGCGAACCGGACGGATGCCAGAACCTCTATTGCCGCAGCATTTGCCACCGGAACGAACAGATTCAACTGATCCATTTCTGCCGCATGAGGCAGTACCGCGCGCAGCAAGGACTCGTATACATTCACATCCCCAGTCTCCGTATACAGGATTCTGAATCTGGCCTTCCGTCCCCTGCGGGCGTAATCATTCAGCATGAGTGAAGCTGCCGCTGTAATTCCCCCCGAAGAATCGGCCATAATATACGTAGGGTTGTCCGGGGAGCATTCGAACCCGGCAAGCTCCTCATCAATCAGATAAGAATCATCCAGCTCCCCCCGGTGCTTCCGGCAAAAGCTCAAAAATGCCTCCACCTTGCTCTGACTAAGTAATTCAACCTTCATCCGTCTCATCCTTTCGGTGCCATTGTATCTTATAAAAATATCAAAAACTTCTGCTCCCGCAAAGGAAAAATACGCCCATGAATCCAGCACTGATTGCAGCGATAACCAAAAGTCCGCTCCGCACCTCGTTATACCACTTCACCCGGGCCCGCAATTTGCCGGCCATGGCTGCACTTGACGCCTTATATGCTCCAGCCGTATTAAGTCCCGGACATGCTGCCGGATTACGCCGGACAACTACCCTCCAGGTAGAATACGGCGGCCAAACCGCCATGCTGAACGCCCATCTGCGCATCACGCCTGAAGCCATGGACCCGTACACTACGCCTGAAGAATTCCGCCGCTGCCTGGACCGCCATGTATTCCTCTGGCCGACCTGGCGGGATTGCCTCGCAATGGCGGCCATGTACTCCCGCCGGGAACCGGACGAATCGTTTGCTATTCTCCAATTCTCCGCTCCCGAGCTGCTCACCGGTCAGTTTGACCGGATCAGGCTGTCCAAATATGATTCCGGCAGCTCGCCCAGATTCCCGCACCGGATGTCCTACCGCAAAAGCTGCGGGATGCTGCTGCCCCTTGCAGAGTTCATGTCCATAGCCAGGAGAGATATCCCTACCAAACCTTCGGAGATCAAGGAAGTCCTGGTCGAAGGCCAACTCTCACCACTCAGCCGATATTTGCAGGCGGTCTACTGTTCAGAGATCCAGCGCGTGCCTGAGATCTGGCAGCCTGTCTGCCAGCCGCTGGATTTGGCGGCGCTATAATTGCCTTCAGCCTTGAATTTTATGTCACACCGTGATATAGTCACGTTATGACATAGTCACATCATGACATATTTTCTTTTTGCCATGACTTGGCACAACGAATTGACGAAGCAGGTGAACGCGGTGTCCGCAGCCCAAAAGGTTCTAAAAAAGTATGTGCCGATGACCGAGACGGCGTTCTATATTCTATTGTCCTTAACCAAGCCGCGCCACGGATATGGAATCATCAAGCATGTGGATGAGCTGTCGGAAGGACGGCTACGGCTGGGCTCCGGTACGGTGTATGGAACCTTGACCAAGATGAATAAGGATGGACTGATTACCGTATTTGCCGATGGAGAGAGAAAGACGGTGTACGAGGTGTCTGAGCTTGGGAAGGAAGTCATGCGCGCTGAAATCGGCAGATTAAAGGAACTTCACCGCAACGCCGTCACCCGTGAGGAGGAATTTCAATGAGAACTGTATTTCGGCCCTTTTGGAGCTACGATCTGCCGGGGACAGAAGCCTGGTTGGCCGATATGGCCGGCAAGGGATGGCGTCTGGAGGAATGGAGCTTACTGCTGCGGCGCTTTAACTTCCGGCAGGCTGAGCCCGTCCGGCTAACTTTTCAGCTGGCTTATCATTCATCCAGGCATTCATCCATGTCTCCCTATCTTGCCGCAGAGGGATGGAGCAGGCTGCAGCAAGGAAAATGGAGCCTGTACGAGAATGATCGGTCCCCATCACAGATTAGCGCCTATCCTTCACGTAAGGATGTCCTGAGGCGTAACCGCATCATCTCCTATCTATTCACTGGAATCCTGGTGTATTTGCTGCTCATAGCACTTATTCCACTGCTTGTACTAGGACTCAGCTTCAATTCAGATGCTCCCTTCCGCATTCAGCCAAGTCCGATGTGGGCTGTTACCTGGACCGCAGCAGCGGGAGCCTTGGCCCTGCTTGTTCTTGCAATCTACTCTATTGTGAAGCTCCGGGCTGCCAGTAAGGTATTTCAGTTGGACCATCAGGACATGAAGAAGCCTCCCGGACCGCAGAAGCCTGTCGGCACTAAGATGGCGCGGATGAAGTTAGGCTGGATGTATGCTCCTGACCGGCTGGAGCAATGGCTGGAGGACAAGGAGAAGCACGGATGGAATCTCTATAAAGTAGGCTTCGGAGGAACGCTGTTCCATTTCAGCAAGGGCCGTCCGCGCCGTATGAAATATCACGCTGACTATCAGATCGTTGCGGGTGAAGGGTATTTCGAGCTGCATCAGGAGGCAGGCTGGACGAGGCTCTACAGCTCTCCCTTCTCTCTGCAGAAATGGACCATTTGGAGCCGTGAGGAGCTTAACTCTGCGGAGCAGCTTGAAATCTATAGTGATCCGGTCCACCGCCTGAAGCAGGCACGCAAAATCGCCATCAGCTATACCCTGCTGTTCCTGCCCATGATTCTGCTCTACAGCCTGAATGTGACGGCCTTCATTGATAATATGAGGCGGGAAGGAATCATCGCTTCCCGGGCATTGAATACATCCATTATGCTCTTCTCCATTATGCTCTTCGGCTCGTTAGCGGCCAGAACCTGGCTGTATTACCGGCGGCTCAAGAAGCAATAGGGATGGCTGCATCAAGCCTGCACACGTAGGGACAGCTTAGAGATAACGCAACAAAAGGCGTATACCGGAAGTCCTGCTCCATGCGGAGAAGACTTCAGTATACGCCTTTAAGCTTTTCACTTGTATAATCAGAAGAATTGCGGGTATTGCTTTGACATGCTCTGGACCCGGTCCAGCAGCGTATTGGAATGCTCCATCACTACCTTGCGCATCCCTTCCACATCCCGTTTGCGGGTAGCCGCAACCATCTTCACATGCTTATCGATATCGGATGGCTGGACCCCCTCCATCTTCCCATAGAGCAGACGGATTCGGTTGTAATGCGAGGCCACCTCTTCAATCGTGAACCAGGATAATTCCTCCCCGGCCGTCTGAAAGATCAGCTGATGGAAACGGTTGTCCTTGAAATAGAATTCCCGGAAATATTTCTTATCCATGTACTTCTTCTGCTTGTTGATCAACTCCTGCATCGTATCCGCGACCAATTCACTGCATTTGCGGATGAATTCATCGATTACAGCAGATTCAAGGGAGGTCCGGATGAACCATTCCTCACGGACTCTTTGCAGATCAATCTTGGAGACTACGGTTTTGCGCTGAGGATATATTTCCACCAGTCCTGACTGTTGAAGGCGGACCACTGCTTCCCGTACCGGCGTCCGGCTGACGCCATAGCGTTCAGAGAGCTTCTGCACACTGACATCCATTCCTGGCTCGAGCGTCATATTCATGATGTCGTCTTTTATTTTATTGTAAGTTACATCATTCAGTGAATTACTGTTATTCATAATCTTCAACGTCTTCCTACACCTTCCCTGAACTCACTCCTAGTACATCACGGTATATGGTCTCCGCACTGGCTGAGTCGTAGCTGTAATACAACAGAACATCCAGAATAAACGGCGAGTACCGCAATCTGTTCAGCTCCTGTGTAAAAGCCATGGCTCCAACTTCACTTAAGGTGCGTATTGTAGAATAGTTCTTCAGACCCAGCAGCTTCCATAGCAGAATCCGCTCGGTTCGGGTGTATATGTCCTGTGCATACCGGTCTTCTACAAAATGATACATTTCGTGGCCAAGGATAGTATTCATTATACCAGCTTGCGGAAAAAGTTCAACTAGCGCCGGTGCCTCCTCCCGCACCCGCTCCGCCGCTCTGCGCACGGGTTCCTCCATAATTTCCACCTTATCCGGAGGGGTATAACAGGCGAACAGCACACGCTTGCCGGTCATGAGCGCCTGCTGGAATTCCAGCTTCAGATTCATCTTTTGCGCAAGCAGCCTTACATCACTGGTCCCATATTCGCGGATTATCCGGTGGGCGTATTCTATGCCGCAGGCTCTGGCTTTGGCCAGCATATCCCTCTTCATCTCCGGCTGAAGGCGCCGGTTCAGAATATCCCGGGAGAATGCGTACATTCCCCAAGCCTCATCCTCTACCTGCAGCAAATGATTCATCATTTCTCCTAGCTTCACCTTCACCTGCACCTGCATCCAGCCTCCTGTCTATACTCTCCCGCGCGGCGGTTAGCTTTGCTTAATATTGGCCGCCACAACAACTACCTCAGTGTCCGGCTCGAACGTGGAAATCTCAATATCCATCAGCAGCTCCAGCTGTTCGAAATCCGATGCGGTAAAGTCCATGACCCGGGCGCCGATACACAGGTAAAAGTCAGGTCTGGCAATCAGCTCCGTCTGATAGACCGCCATTGCCTCCCACAGCTGCTTAACCGCATTCAGGTAGTCACCCGCAGTGGTCTTAAGCGCCATAGCCCGGCCCCTCTGCACTTTGATGAAGCCTTTGGTGTCCAGGATGCGGACCGCCCCGGCTTCACCGGCTTTATCCATCAATTCGCCGAAAATACTGACATACCGCGTCTTCTCCAGCAGCTTGGTCCGTTCCAGAGGGATACGCATATCCTTCGCCGCCAGCTCCCGCAGCTCTGCCTCATCACATTCCTTCAGCAGCTCAGTCGTCTTCACCTCGGTGGAACCGGTAGCAATCGCTGTCACCTTGGAGGTCTGCGGATCAATGTCAATATGAATCTCGATGCTCTCCGGTGTGGCCCCGCTCTGGATGGCTTTGTTCAAGGCTTCCATCTTCAGGGCGGCAATCACTTCCTTGGACGGAGACGGAATAATCCGCTCTACAACGTCCCGGACCATCGACAGAGCAACCCCAATCGAAGAGATAACCTCTGCATTCTCGGGGATGCTGTATTTCAGGCCCATTTTCTCAGAAAAATAGACAATGAGCGAAGCCGCTCCGCCGCCGACACCCACCAGGGATATCTGGTCCTTCTCCAGCTTGTATTTCTCGGCCAGCGCCAGGATGATCGGCTCGATCTTCGCATACGCCTTCTCCATAATCTGCTTGGCAATATCCTCTACCGTTGTTCCGCAGTAATCAGCCAGCGCCTGTATCGCCCTTCTGGCCGCTTCTACATTCCCGTATGAGAAATGCTCCGGCTTGACCAGTCCCAGCACATTCGCCGCGCAGGAGTTCGTGATCGTCACCCGTTCCCCGTTCTCCAGCCGGATCGCCACATAATCAGCGGGATCACCAGGCTTCGGAGAAAAGAATTCGACCTGCGCTCCCTTAATCTTATCCGGATCGGTGAATACCGAATAATCCAGTCCGCCGATATGCGCCGATCTGGGTCCGACATCGACCACTCCGCTCTTGTTCGCCCGGATCATGGACCCGCCGGCCACGCCGAGCACCCGTACATCCAGGGAATTGACATAGGTCGGATGACCGCCGACGATAGAATAGTCGATGGCCGGGCGGCCGTTTTTGATAACACCGATATTGGTAGTCGTGCCACCGACCTCGAAGTACACCCCGTTCGACGCTCTCAGATACATCAGCGAGCCCATAACCGAGGCCGCCGGACCCGACAGCATCGTCAGCACAGGCCGCTTCTTCATCTCAGTGATCTCCATGACGCCGCCGTCGCCTCTCATAATCATCAGCGGCACATGGACACCGGCCTCCCTGACAGACCGCTCTGTTGAATTGGCCGTATCCAGCATCTTCGGCAGAATACTTGCATTAATCGCCGCTGTTCTCGTTCTCCGGGTCAACCCGTATAATTTCGTGATGTCGGAGGCCATGGTGGTCGGCATCCCTTTTTTCTCCGCTTCTATATAGACCAGTTCCTCGGGCCGCCCGTTATCTACGCCAAAAGCCATGGAAGGCACAATCACCTGTGCCCCCTGCTGTTTAAGCTCCTCGATGACCGTCAGCACAGAGGCTTCGGACATTTTTTTAATATTAAGGAAGCTGTTATAGATCTTGATCTCCTTGCCATTGCCCAGATCGATATTCTGAAGCCGGGTCTGCCGCTTGGCGAGCCAGCCTTCCAGACCACCCTTCGCCAGGCCAATGATGCCCACCTGGGCAATATCGCCCTCGATTAGCGCATTTGTGGCCTGCGTGGTACTATGGGCCACGAACACTACATCCTCCGGACGGATATTGTTCTCCTCCAGGCAATTCATGAAGCATTTCACCACACCTGCGGCTACGCCTGTGGCATGATCATGTGTCGTCTTGACCGATGATTTCCCGATAATCTCATGTGTCGCATTGTCAATCGCAACTGCCTTGGTATGGGTTCCCCCCACATCGATACCCATTCTAACCATTGTACTCATATGATTTCTCCGTTTCTCTTCATTAATAGTGGACTAAACCAGATTGCCGTACATGAAGAATACGACCGCACATAGAATGATACCGATGATCCAGCCCGTAGCAATCGACATCTTCATGTATTCCTTGGCCGGAACCTTCGTATAGCCGAAGCCCCAAGCAACCCAGGACTGTGTAACGTCCAGATGCTGCGGTGCAACAGTAGTTATGGCGAACAGCGGATAGAGGAATTGTACCGGCCAGGCTGCGGTTGCCACCACGACAGCCAGGATGGCCGAACCCGAACCGACCAGGTTCATCGGGCCGCGGAAGAAGCCCAGCGGTGTGAGGATGGCGAATACGATACACAAGAGCAGCGCAGTCTGGGGCATCGCACCATCCAGCAGGGTTTTGAAATAAGGGGAAGCATAGGTGGCTGCATTGTTGAACATTGACAGCGTTAGCAGGAACCCGATCATAGGCGCCACATCAATCGCTCCGTCCGCGAACTGCTTCGACAGCATTCTGCAAACGCTTGCAAAACCACCCTTCAGCTTACCGCAGGTCAGCAGGGCGAACAAGGCGGCGAAGATAAATCCGAAAATAATCGGCACCTTAAGCACCACTACACCCACTACCGGCAGAATAATCGATATCCAGGAGATGGCAGGTGCATCTACAGTAGCTCCGCTATCCGGTGTAGCCGCCCAGGCCCGGGAGAGCTTCCGGTTCATCATCACATTAGATACCACCAGAACCACGATCAGTGATACAGCCATCGCAATCATGCCGAATTTGAAATATGTATTATAGTCGTAGCTGGCATAACTTTCGTTGGCTGTTGCAAATATCGCCTGATATTGCTTAAAGTTCACGATGTTTCCGAAGATCCCCGCCATGATCGAGCCCATGAAGGAGAACAAGGCAATCGGTGAAGGAATCCCGAGTGACAGCATGATCGGCAGCACGATGACCGCAATGGAGATTACCGGGCCGATACCGGTCATGGAGGTGAAGATTACAGCGGTAACGATACACAGCAGAGACATGGTGATTCTTGGTTTGTCTCCCCCAAGCTCTACAACCTTACGAATCAGCGTAGCGGCAATCCCGGTGTCGATCAGGACTCTGCCGAAGAAGGCGCCGAAGAAAATATTAACCAGTATCGCCTTCCCGTAATTCTCCGGCCCCGTCTGGAACACATTCGTCAGGACGTCAATGAACGTCTTACCCTCCATAACAGAGGTAGGATGAATGCTATTCCCGATCAGGGCAATCGAGGTCCACAGCACCGACATGACGAAGAAACCGACCATGAGGTTATACCCTTTGACGCAATACCACACCAATCCAAAAAATGATAAGACCATAATGAAACCGATTACAACATTAGCGACATCCACAAAATAACCTCCTGAAGTAGGATTAAATGAGTTAACATGCTAACATGCTATTTGGGTTAACTGACATGTTAGTTTGCCACGTGAAAATATTAACATGCGACTTCATTAGGCGTCAATACCCTTCTGCATGTTATTTCCAAACCCTTCAAAATGCAAACAGAGGCTGCAGATGTGATCCATCCTGCGCCTCTGTTCACCTCCATACTCTTCAGTTATCCTGGTTAATCACTTGGTCACGATACCGCTGAAATCCCTTCCATGATTGCTCCGCTGCTTCAGGCTGCTCAAAGTCGATATAGCCGGAATCCGATGTATCCAGCGCATAAGCCTCCAGTGTCTCACAGACCAACCGGATCCTCTCAATCACCTCTCCCCCGCCCCGGACATGCAGCATGATGGAATGTACAAGCTCCTCATCACCTGTGTTGAACTCAATCGAATACCCCTCGCCCTCAAGGAAGCCCCAAGCCTTATCCCGGTAATCCAGGTTCGGAAGGCGGCGGGTCAGCTTCTCAATGATTTCATCACGTTGCCCCAGGGGAGGCACCGGGGGCTGTTCTTCCTCCGGCGCTTCAAAATCGTACTTCTCTTTCATGACAAATACATCCCAGCTCATCATTGCTCACTCCTTGGTTAAGATTGAGGCAGAATTAGTTGCACAGACAGCAGTTATGTTATACACTTAACCCTTTTTTGCAGGTTTTAATTGCTCAGATTACAATTATCCGGTATCGGCCGGTCGCAAGGGCTTCTCCAAGTCAGCCAACAAGGGTACTGATGCACTAGAACTCTATTCGCCTACTCTTGTCAACTCAAACGCTGCGGCTTCGATCCACAGGATCAGCTTGTTATGACTCACATCCAGGAACCCTAGCGGTATACCCAGCCCCGGCGAAGCTTCAGTTACCTCAATGGGCTGTGTGCCCTGACTGCATCCAGCCAGGCAGACCGCCAAAATAGATATTTTCAGTATCTTCCCTAACGTTGTTATCATGATATGCCTCCCGCCTGCTTCAGTCCTCCAACCTTACCATCCGCTGGAAGCGAATAATAAACAGACGGGTTACAATACCGGAACAAACGATTCATCAGCCGTTCTGCATAGATAGAAATTTCGTTAGATCATTCTGTAGCTGCACAACCTCCCGATTCGCAGCATTCGCATAATCCGGCAGCAGCATATCCTTAACCATTTTCGTACGCAGCCATGCAATGAAGAGAACATCCAGCATGAAGCTTGGGAGTTTGGACACTATTTTAAAAACGGGCGGATCAACAGCAACACCAGCTTTTTGTATTGCCCTTAGATACGCTTTTAAAGTAACTGTTATTTTGCGTGCCGTCTTTCTGGTTCCCGGTGTTATAGGGTCAATCTCCTGATTGCCGGAATACAAACCGCCCAGCAGAGCAATGTCTGATACAGAATGAGTGATTAGATACGCCTTCATATCCTTTTTTATGGTGTAAGGAAGCTTTGCTGCTTGGAATACCCTTGCGAGACTTTCGATCCGCTGCGTCACTGCACCATTCATTTCTCCAAATGCGGTAGCCATGAGGAACTTTGGCGCAAACCGGGCATACAGGACTCCAGCTTTAATCTGTCCGCCGAAGCCCGGAAAAGCCGGCAAAAGTCTATCCCCTACAATCCCCCGCCACGAAGAAAATCCAATCGGGCTATTGGTCATCGTAACAATATTCGGGCTTTGATTATCCTTTAGCGCTAACAATGCGGATTCGGCCCGGTCATAACGGACGGTAACGAAAATAAAATCGTATATATCGTCATTTTCCAGCGTATCAATGACCTTCACCGGAATCGATCTGACTGTACCTTTGTCATTATATTGCAGGCCTTTTTCTTTTAAAAGTCTGAATCTGTCCGAACGTGCAAACAGACTAACGTCATATCCTGCTTCCATAAACTTCATTGCGTATATGCTCCCGATGACACCCGCACCGAAAATTAAAATTCTGTTTTGTTTTGCTGACATTACAATCACTCCTGCCTATTAATATTCCCTCTTGATTATCCAACAACATGTTGTATGATGTGATCATAAAGCTTTAGGATTCCTTGATCAATCATCAATTTTTTAATATCTGTGGGATGATATCTTATACACAAGCAGGAGGGAAACATGAACAAGCAGCCCCAGGTTACGGAGAAAACAAGACAACGGTTTATAGAAGTTTTTTGTGAGCTATACAGCCAAAAGCCGATTGAGAAAATTTCCATTCAGGAAATCGCCAACCGGTCAGGATATAACCGCAGCACCTTTTATCAATACTTTACTGACATTTACGAATTGCTGGACGCTGTTGAAAATAACCTGCTCCATGACATCAAAACAGAACTTGCTGATAAAGAGCTGTCGATGCATTCAGTTCAGGATGCGCTCTCTTGTCTGGACAAAAAAGAACATCTCCTAGCGCTCCATGCTCTTCTGGGCGATTATGGAAGCCCCCGTTTCTTAGCACGCTTAAAAAGAGACATACCCATGGAGCAATACCTGAATCTTCCGCAAAACCACTCCTTAACGCCGTACTTCATTGAGTTCTATCTGACGACGACCCTTTCTTTATTTCGTCTTTGGCTCCAAAGAGATAAGGATGTATCCCCAGAAGAATTCATCAAGTTAGCGGAGAATTTATATTCAAGAGGGATTACGACTTATACTAAAGAATGAAGATGCCGCACCAGCGAAGACGGGAAGGAAAATAAGCACAATAAAGGCCCGTCCATTCCCACTAGGGTAATGAACGGGCCTTTATAATCTGCGATGCGGTCAAGAGGACTCGAACCTCCACGATATTGCTATCACTGGCACCTGAAGCCAGCGCGTCTGCCAATTCCGCCATGACCGCATATTCGGTTGACTTGCTTTCGCAGTCACAAGATAGATCTTACCATGTCAGAATTATGGAGTCAAGTTTATTTTATTGTAAATTGCTATCCATAAATTGCAAGTAAAATATTGCTTTTATTTGCGGATTGGGTGTATAATGAGAACAAAGGTTCGCATAATATAAATGAGGTGATTTATAATGGCGATTACCAAGAGACACCCCCTAAATACACCAACAATCCCTGAGAATATAACCAAAGATGAATTGTCCCTGGTCAGAAGCTATCTGCTGCTAACGTTTATTCATAAAGTATTTGAACGGGACTGCCGTGCCATCGGCAAGAGCGGTCTGTTCAAGACTCCCCAGCTCTACATGGAGCTGGTATCCAGCGCTACCAAGAAGACATCTCTGATGCTGCAGGAGGTTACCCGCGAACTTACCCTGAGCCAGCTCAAGATCAGCACTGTGCGCCAGGATCAGCGCGGAGTTACCGCCGAGTATAACTGCCGGGGCTATGTTGGCGAGATCCATATTCTATGGCCCGGCTTCCGTAATGAAATGATGCAGCGTATGCGCGCCTACCTCGGACTGGGTGCAGAGCTTGCCTCAGTCCTTCCCAGGGAAGAACAGGTTGAACAGTTGGCCATGACCATCTAAGCCGCACGGCTGATAATGTTAACACGAAGAGCCTCGTCCTAATTGGGACTAGGTTCTTCTATTTTGTGAATTAACCTTTGATCTCGATTTCAGCTTTATTTTTTGCTTTGGTATAAAAACTCAACTTCACTATCTAACAAATAACGATATTCAAATAATTGCATTGTTCTTTCCCTAATTCTCTCCCTTATAACTGTGCCTAGGCTTACTAATCCTTGTGATCCAAGGTAACTATTACGAATAAATGTTTTCTCTACAAATTCTGATTCACTCGTGTGATACTTTAACCATTCTTTCTGTGATTCCATTAATGCTTCTTTTGATTCTCTATCCAACTTAGAAAGAAGCATTTTATATATTTGATTCAACTCTTTATCCCAATACTCTGTATATTTGCTTTCCAACGCTCTCCAGCCAAATGTTGTAAACTCTTCAGAATTTTTAAATTCATTAAATTCCACTTCATAATCATGATCTATAGGATTTCGAAGCATTTCATCATAAAATTCCCCAGTCAAATCATAGGTCCCAATGCTCATGGATAACACTTCATTATTTTCAGTATCTGATTGACCTTCAGTTATTTCTTTCGATTCTGTTCCATTACCTGTACCCACTAC
This sequence comes from Paenibacillus rhizoplanae, assembly GCF_042684125.1. Lineage (NCBI taxonomy): Bacteria > Bacillati > Bacillota > Bacilli > Caryophanales > Paenibacillaceae > Paenibacillus > Paenibacillus rhizoplanae. The sequence continues at coordinate 55,244 of NZ_JBHUKY010000045.1, forward strand.
ATTAGGAGGCAATTCAGAGTTCATTATTGATTTAGCTTCGCTGTTCAAAGCAGTCGACTGACTATTATTTTGACAAGCTGAAAGAACTATCATTATAAAAAACAATAAAAGTATCTTAACTTTCATATATTATCTCCTTACTTTCTCCTTCATTTGGTCCATTACTGCTTGAAACTCCTCCCTATTTGCAATACCTGTTCCGTCAAAAGAACACATCAAGCATGATCGCAGCTCAATTCGCTTCCCTTTTTCGTCAATTTCTTCAACCGGTTCAGTCCAATCCGCTTCTGCACCACAAAAATCACAAACCCTTTTTGTAAATTCACCTTCTTGATATATATCTTTGTCATCAGTTTCACGCACTAGGGTCTTCTCCTTTAAAAATATTCAATTTTCTTTTCGCGGTAGGCTACTTCTATACCTCTTTTTATCAATGTAATTAAAGCAACCTGCCCATTATGTATGAAAAGTAGCCGGTCCTCAAGGCCGGCTACTTCTGTCAGTACTGAATTGAGGCTATTGTTTCGAATCAGCTTAGTTATGCAAGCTGGAGATTGTCCCATATCAGATAAATACATACAGCAGTCAGTGCAAAGAAAATCATAGAAATTTGACGATTCCTCCGCAGTTTGATTCCGTATGAGCAAAAGAAGATAGCGGCAGCTAACTTGGAAATGCTTTTATAATAGCCATGACTAGGAAACCATGAACTGCTCAAGAGAATAGAAGCGAATAAAGTTAAAGTTATCAAAATTTTAAACCAGAGCGGTTCACTTAAAAAGTGTTTGATCATGAACTGAATCCTTTTCATGGCTTCAACACCTTCTCCAGCTGCTTCGATCCTGCCTCCGGGAACAGCTTGGCCGTATGCTCCATAATCCGCTCCTTGGATTCCTCAGGCTGATCGCTGTAACGTGAAGTCACATAGTCTGCTCCGAATACATGCTCGCTCACGGCATAACGACCGATTCCCCAGCCGTAGGGACGGCCATGCTTGTCCTGCTTATACTCGAATTTGCTGGCTGTAATGTAGGTCTGCATCTGGAGCAGCGTCATGGCTGTGTCGAAGCCCTTGGCACCTTTGGCCGCGAAGCCGGACAGGCCTTTGAGATCACTGGAAAGCAGCCCTGCCTCATGCTCCAGCAGCACATCCATGATTCGTTTGCTGGCCATGGAGGCCAGTCCGTCATCATATCTCGCATCGAAATCATAGCCGTCCCGGCGGTAATTGGCGAAGTCCGGATACCATTCTCTGCTGATGAACCCGGCCTTCTTGTTAAAAAGCTTCGCATAAGCGATCTCGCCCCCGGCCGCAATCTCCTCGCGCCATTCCCACGGCCCGATTACATCCTTCACGAACCAGTAGCCCGCAGGCGTGCATTCCTCCAGAGAGAAGCCTGCGATCTCACAGCGGAACAAGGGCAGATACCCGATCTCCCGCACCAATTCGGCCAGTTCCCCGGCATTCTTTATAACCGGCAGCTTCATGATTGCCCTCCAGGGTGGTAGGTCCAGCCCTCGTCTCCGTGGTAGATCATCTGCTTGCTCATCCCACCATCGATTGTAATATTCTCGCCCGTAATGAATACCGCAGCTTCGCTGCACAGGAACAGCACCATGGCTGCGATATCCGCTGGAGTTCCGACCCGTCCCGCAGGATGCTGCAGCCGGTCCGGCTCTGTATGAACCGGCTCCGCCGATTCCCCTGTACCGTGATAAGCGGTGGTATCAATCCAGCCCGGGCTGATCGCATTCACCCGCACTTTACCGGCCAGACTTACACTAAGGGCGTGGGTCAATGCACCGATCCCGCCTTTGACGGCAGTATAGCTCTCGGTATCCGGCTGCGACATCCGCTCCCGGCTTGAAGAGATATTAACAATAGACGCTCCCGGAGCGAAATATTCCTTAAGCCGCAGTGTCAAATAATATGGTGCAGTCACCCCGATTCGCTGCACATATTCGAAATCCTCGTAGCTGCACCCGGACTGCAGCCCTTTACGGCTGATGCAGGCATTGTTAATCAGGTAATCCACCTGTCCGTAGCGGCTGATTACCTGTGCGGTGAAGTCATCCAGCACGGACTGCTGCGCAATATCGCCTGTATAGAAGAACAGCTGCTCTGTGCCATACTGCTCCTCCAGCCAGCGTCCGGCTGCTGAATCCGTATCGATGCAGGCAACCACTGCCCCGGCCTTCAGTAATGCCTCGGTGAGGCAGCGCCCGATTCCGCCCGCGCCTCCGGTGACGACCGATATTTTATGATGATGGCTCATTGTTCCCTCCTAATCCGCTTACTCCGCAGTATCCGTCTCTGGTCTTGGCTCACTGAACGGCTGATACAGATAATTCCGGTCCAGCTTCACCACCCGCTTATTGGGTCGGCGGATCATCACCTGGGACTCATCCCAGGCCAGGACGATCCCCCTGATATCATTGCTCTCCAGTCCATCCCGTACAACGCGTATCTTTTCTCCTGAGATCCGGTAGGCATCCAGTTGTTCATCACTGATCATAGTCGTCTTGCTCCCCTCTCTGTGCTTAGCTTGTCCAATTCAACTCTGAATCCGGTCATGAAAAAGACCCAAATGAGAATCATCCGGGTCTAGTTATCTTTCAAAAGCAATCTGTATGTCTTATGAAGTTCCTATATCAGCGCTTCATTCTTCTCAAACCAGAAGTCAAGAACTTTAGCGGACATCACACGTTGTTCCAGATATTCGATCTGATGCTCTGTGAATGTCTGTCTCCAATTGAACGACAGCTCTTCACACAAACTTGTGATTGTCAACAGCTCTGACCAAGCAACATAACGTTTGTACCAGAAAAACTGAGGATGTTCGATCATATAGGGATACAAATCGTCGAACTCCGTGTGTTTGCAATCCAGCGCACGTTCGAAGTGATCCTTAGCCTCGGTTAGCTTATCAATGAAAAATTGCTCTGTCACCGGTTCTTTCCCCATTGTGACGCCTCCCCTCTCATGTCTAATTTTTATTATAAAGGAAAACTTATAGGGTGGAAAGCAGATGTTTCAAAAATAGGCTATGTCCCTATTATTTTCACTTAAACCTTATCCAAAAACGATGGTCCCGTCATTAAGAGAGGTAATATCAACAAGGGATTCCAGACGGATTCCCTGTTCCCGGATCGTGCGGGCACCGGCCTGGAAGCTTTTTTCGACCACTATGCCAAGGCCCACCAGCTCCGCTCCTGAACGCTGGATAATCTTAATCAGGCCGCGGGCCGCGTCGCCGTTGGCGATAATATCGTCGATGAAGAGGATTTTGTCATCCTCCGAGATGAACTGGCGGGACAGCATAATGTCCGTAACAATCCCTTTGGTAAAAGATGGAACCCGTTCGCAGAGTGCGTCTGGATCAGCCAACAGCGTTTTTTTGCGGCGGGCAAACACCAGCGGCACCTTCATCTCATAAGCGGTGGCAAATGCCACGGCAATCCCCGAGGATTCCACAGTCACTACGCGAGTAACTCCAGCCTCAGCAAATCTGCGGGCAAATTCCCGTCCCATTTCCATCGTCAGCATCGGATCGACCTGGTGGTTGAGCAGCCCGTCCAGCTTCAGCACCTGATCCGAGACAACTACGCCTTCCTCCAAAATCCGCTGTTTCAATAATTCCATAATTGTAAACCTCCATTACCCTTTATAGACGTTCCACCGAAATCGCACCTGTTCGTCCAGGCGGAAGTCATGTCCCTCTGTTCCTCATCATAACCTGTACTATGCGGACTACACAAGGCTATATCCTTGCAGGCCCCGCGATTGTAAACTTCGCAGCATTCATAAGGAGGCTAAGCATGAAGTCACATGTCCGCACATTACAGATCGCTTTCACTTATATCGGCACTATTGTCGGCGCCGGATTCGCCACCGGCCAGGAAATCCTCCGTTTTTTCACCAGATACGGCCACTGGGCGCTGCTGACAATTCTATTCTCTGCCGCTCTCTTTATTTGGCTGGGCACCAAAATGATGATCATCGCCCGGAAAATCTCTGCGGATTCGTATGAGGATTTCAACCGCCACCTGTTCGGAGCCAAGGCCGGAACCATCATCAGCCTGTTCACCATGATTATTCTGATCGGGGTGAACAGCATCATGCTGGCTGGCGCCGGGGCGATCTTCAAGGAGCATCTCGGCCTCCCCTATCAGGCGGGGCTGCTTCTGACTATCATCGGATCTTACTTGCTGCTGAAGCGCGGCATTTCCGGCATTCTGCAGATCAACAGCCTGGTGGTGCCCCTGATGCTTACTTTGTCGCTGATCCTTGTCTGTAATACGCTGGGCGTTCCGGGAGCCGACCGTTTCCTCTTCCTGCCAACTGATCACAGCGGCATCAACGCCTGGATTTCTCCGCTGCTCTACACCTCGTTCAATCTTGGCATGGCCCAGGCTGTGCTGGTTCCTCTGGCCCGTCATACGGATGACGAACGTGCTCTAGTGCGCGGCGGTATTTTGGGCGGAGCGGGCATCGGGTTCATGCTGCTGGCAGCCCATTTTGCCATGAGCTCGCAGATGCCGGGCATCCTGCAGTTCGAGATTCCGATGGGAAGCATCGCCATCCGGCTGGGTCCGGTGGTGCAGATGATTTTTCTGCTGCTGATCTTCATGGAAATCTTCAGCACCTTCGTCGCGGGTATCTACGGGGTAAGCGTACAGCTCCAGCAGCGGCTCCCAATTGCACCTGCGCTGGTCGCTCCGCTGCTGATGCTTATCTGCTATGTGTTCAGCCAATTCGGCTTCAGCTCGCTGCTGGGCATCTTCTACCCGATCTTCGGCGCGCTGTGTCTGATATGGGTGGTTATGCTGGTGCGTTCCCCCATGTCACCGCCGCCTGGGCAGGGCAAGCCCCCAGCAGGAGGAGCGGGCGGCAAAAAGCAGGGGATCACGATTGTCAGCATCAAGCCTGCGATCCGGCCTACACGGAAATAACTGCTGCCGCAGGGATGATGCCCGCCACGGCTTCGGCGACATGACGGTGGCAGGTCATCATGACGATCTGCCGGGAAGCCGACAGCTCGCCAAGCAGAGCCAGAGCCGCGTGAAGCCGGTGTTCATCAAAGTTAACGAACAGATCATCGAAGAACAGCGGCAGATTCACCTTGCTGCTCATCGTTTCTGCCAGTGCCAGCCGGATCGCCAGATACAGCTGCTCCGCAGTTCCCCGGCTGAGCAGCCCGCTATCCAGCAGTCCGGCATCCTTATGTTCAGCCTTCAACTCTTTATGCCCCAGCGTCATCACGATCCGGCGGTATTCCCCATGCGTGAGCTTCGAGAAATACACGGAGGCCAGCTGCAGCACCTGGGGCTGCTTCTCCTGCTCATAGATCCGGCGTGTCCGCCCCATCAGCTCGGCGGCCAGCGCTGTTACCGCATATTGCCCGGCCAGATTACGCAGTGCCGCCCGCTGCTCCTCCAGCTGCTGGAGCGCAGAATCTTCCTTGCCGCGCTTCGTTAATGCTTCCCGTTCCTGCAGCAGCTTGCCGCGCTGCTCAAGCAGTGCGCTCCGCTCCTCTTCAAGCTCGGCCGCCGCTTCTTCCGCAGCCTGACGCTCCTGTGCAAGCCGCCCGGCATCCAGATGCTCCAGCAGACTCAGCAGCTCCGCCCGGCCTTCGTCATCCCATCCGCTGAACATCGCCAGCTCAGCTTGACGCACGGACCGCGTAACCTCTATCCGTCTCAGCCACGCAGAGGAACGGCGCAGGAACTGCTCACCGTCCTCAGCACCGCCTTCCTCCAGCAGCTTCGAGCACCGCAGGTTCAGTTCTGCCTGCTCCCTGTGATTCGCTGCCAGCTCCTCGCGGACTTCAGCCAGCCGCGCCTCCACACTCTCTCTGCGCAGCAGCTCAGCCTTCAGCTGATCCCACTCCCGCTTCCGCAGCTCCAGCCAGGTTAATAGGGCGGCTGGGGTGGGGTGATGGGGAGCGGGTGGAGTTGCAGGTGTGGGGTGGGCAGCAGGCTCCGTAGCGGGTAGTGATTGCTGGACAGTAGACTCTGTAGCGGGTAGTCGGTGCTGATCAGTAGACTGAGCGGGTGGTGTCTGTTGGACAGCTACAAAGGGAATCGAACCTGGCCGTCCGGTCCCCGCAGCTGCAAGCAGCTTCAGCCCTTCCTGCTCATAGAGCGTACATTCTGCCGCCAGTCCGCTCAGCCGAGCAGACCATTTGGCCTCCTGGCGCAGCAGCTCATGGCCCTGCTCAGCCAGGGCGAAGATATCCGGCAGGCCGTCCGGGGACAGCCCTTCGGGGAGTCTCCGCTGACGCAGCCATTCTTCGTAGCGCGCCGCCAGCTCTGTGAAGCGGGCCTCCGCTTCCTCCAGCTCGCCGGTCAGCACCTGCTCCTGTCCGCTTAGCCGCTCCAGCTCCGTCCGGCAGGCCTCAACCTCAGCCGTCTGCCGGTCTACGCGCTGGCGCCAGGTGCCCCAGGCCTCCATCAGCCGGCGCAGCTCGCGCATCCCGGCCTCCAGCCCGCCTGCGTCAGGGCTGGACGCCTTGCCGCTCTCCCGCTCCTCGCCGGAGAGCAACTGCCCGCGCAGCCGCAGCATCTCCGCTGCGGCCTTGCCCGCCTCCCCGCCGCCCGGCTCCGGCGGGGAAACCGCCGCCCCCGCTGCGCGCATGGCGGCCCAGAGCCACAGGTCCGCGGCGGCCAGCAGGCCTAGCGCGGACCACGCGCTGACCGGCGGTGCGCCGGTCAGCCACAGCGCAGGCGGCAGCAGCAGCGTAAGCGCTGCGCCCGCCTGCAGGAAGCGCCGGTAGCGTGCCGCCCGGCGCCCGTTCGCGCCGGGGCGGCTGCCCCCGGCGGTGCCCTGG
>NZ_JBHUKY010000046.1:0-13530 GCF_042684125.1 Paenibacillus rhizoplanae
CCGCGGGCCGGAAGCGGCAGCGCGGCGCGGTCTTGCCGCCGCAGGCGCAGCGGGCGGGGCGAAGGCGGACCGCCGGGGCGAAGCTGGCGGGTCTGGCGCTCCGCGCGAGGGCGGCAGAGGCCGCGGCGCGGAGGCCGGTGGCGGTGCCGGGGGACGCGGCATCGCTTTCGGCTTTGGCTCGGGCAAGGGCGGCTACGGCGCGCCGGGCGGTGGCGGGTCTGAGCAGGCGAGCGGTGAGCTGCGCGGCGTAGACGCGAGCACACGGTTCCGCAGCCGCGAGGACCTGGGGGCCGATGGGCGCGGCGCAGCGCCGGAAGGCAAGGGCAGCCGCAAGAAGAAGGGCGGCGTGTTCATTAGCCCCTCCGTAACGCCAGGCAACGGGGAGTCCGCAGGCCAGGCAGGAGCTGACACTGGCGAGAAGAGCGGGCGCCGTAAGCGTAAGAAGAAACCTAAGGCGTAGGCTGAATGATATGAGGCACTGTTCCTTTAGGGGAACAGTGCTTTTTAATAAGAATTAGGCTTCACATGACCGCAGCATAGAGCGATCCTTCCTTGCGCTGGCAGCTCCGCTTTTGATACAATATAGACCTGGTGTCCGTGAAGGATTGCCGGGAATTCGATTCAAGGAGTGACGCTCATGGGTAAAAAAGCAGACGGGAAAGTGCTCGCCCAGAACAAAAAAGCTTCCCATGACTATTTTATTGAGGACACCTACGAAGCTGGTTTGGTTCTTACAGGAACAGAGATCAAATCGCTGCGTAATGGCCGCGCCAACATAGGGGATGCGTTCGCTACGATCCGCAATGGCGAGATTCATATCCACAACATGCATATCAGTCCTTTTGAACAGGGAAACCGCGCCAATCCTACCGATCCTACGCGCACACGTAAGCTGCTTATGCATAAGGAGCAGATACACAAGCTGCTGGGCTCGTCCAAACGGGATGGCTTCACCATTGTGCCGCTTAAGATTTATGTGCGTAATGGCTATGCCAAGCTGCTGATTGGTCTGGGTAAAGGTAAGAAGGAATACGACAAACGGGATTCCGCCGCGAAGCGTGACGCACAGCGTGATATCCAGCGTGTGCTGCGTGACAAGCAGAAGGTCGCCAGATAGACGCACTACTGCACCTGCGCGAAGTGGTTCCAGATTCAACCTTCAATTCCTTTAACCCACGTGTTAAAGTGTTGATAAATGTGCTATACTGGGTAAGTAGATTTTTTGCTTCTGAACAGCCATCTTAAGTCAGATCGCTGTGTACCGGATCAGCATTTGTGCTTGTGATTGATCCGTTAATCCGAAGCGCCCTTTCTAATGAGGGGCCGTTCTTGGATTCGACGGGGATAGTTCGAGCATGAGTAGCGAGTAGTGGGGACGCGTCCGCTTCATCAACGCTAAAGCCTATTAAACGGCAAACAACAAAACAACTACGCTTTCGCAGCCTAAGAAACTGTGTGCGTGCTTCTACTCTGCATCGTCCATGTGACAGGGCTAGGGGCTAACAAATAGTGGAATACGCTGTCTCATCTCCGCCTGGGGTGAGCTGAAGAAGATAATCAGGCTGACCCGAAGGGGACCCGGTTACGGGGGGCTTCTAGGGTGACATCAAAACTGTAACTACACTCGTAGAAGCTTATGTGCCGTTATCTTCGGACAGGGGTTCGACTCCCCTCGGCTCCATATGGAGTATCAGAAAAGAGACCCTCGGGGGTCTTTTTTTCATTTTATCAGGGGATAATCAGGGGTGAATTGTGGTTCAAAAGCTTTGATAACACTGGGTTTCAGCTAGAAGCATGATAAATTACGCCGCCTCTGGTTTTACTTCGCTCTTGCTTTATGTTTACAGAGATTGAGAAGTTGCTAGTGATGTTGACTGGATGTGCATTCTCCGTAACGATGGACAGTGAACGATCATAGTTGGGAGATATATAATTTAAGAAATAGCCAATAATTCAGAAATAACTTTAATAAAATCAAAAAAAATCATTTCCATTGGTGCGATTTTGAAGTAGACTAAAGAAGAATTGTTATATCATGAATAGGAGCGATTAATTTGGAACAATATAAATTTAGCTCTGAGAATAACAAAATGATTGTTGAAGCTATCGTTGAAGGCTATCGGGATTACATTGAACATCGTAAGGATAGGAAAGCTAAGATGAAGATAAGTTCTGCTTTTGCTTGGACTAAAGGGAATTTCATTGAAAGCAAAATTGCAGAAGAGTGTGTTGATTACGGTTTTAGGTATAGAAAATCAAAAGCAGGCTTAACGTGGGATTATCTTCAATTCATTCATGGTGAGTCTAAGATTCTTTTCCTGGTTAAGAATGCAACTTATTTTAATGAAAAATGCTTTTCGCAATCTAAATTACCAGCGAATAGAGGTAATAAAGGATCTCACCGAACATATTTACATGAATTGTCTAAAATCAATAAAGGTGTGGAGTTCTCAAAATTTCAACCTGTTGTAGATGATGGTGAAGTAACCGAAAGATACGAACAGCTTTCGTTTTTCGTTTCTGAGAACCAAGTAAAAGAGGAATTGGAAAATTTCCAATCATCGTTTACTGAATTTCATATCCTAACATATACGCTAGATGAGGCGTATCAAATTTCTGAAGTGAAAAATTATTTGCCTAATCCAACTGACAATGTGGCATATTTAGTTGAAGACTTGTCTGATTTTATATTTGGTGCAGAGTTAACTAATGAGGATCGAGAAGTGGTAGCACCAGAAATGGGCGAGGAAATCATGGATCCAGCAGCTTATGATATCGGTATATTGGAAGAGGATCAACTAGCTAAGTAGTTAAGAGGTAAGGAGGGGGCAAGAATGTTCATTGGTGAGAATCTTACCAATTTACGAATCATGCATGGATATTCTAGAAAGCAGCTCTCTGAAATGTTAGATGTGACAGAACAAGCGATTTGGCAGTATGAAAATTCGTATACATCCCCTAAAGTACAAATTGTAAACGAGCTAAAAAGAATATTTAAGGTGAAGAGTAAATATTTTTATACTCGGGATATGGTATCGCTTTACAATGTGGCATCGAATATCGAAGTTATGAATATTGCTTATCGTTCAAAGATCATAAATACATTTTCAAAGACGCAATCGGAAGTAAAACATGTAGAATTTTTAGATGCATTTGTAGAGCAAATTACAGCTAAGATCAGTCTTCCAACCTTGAATATTGTTCAGTTAAGGGATGAAGTAGTAGATTATCTAAACAGCACAGACGACGACAGGATGATTCAAATCAATAAAATGGCCCAGTTAGCACGAAAGAAGTTGGGCTTTTCACATGACACAAATGATGAACTAATGTATTTGATTGAAAAAAGTGGCATTTTTATATTTGAAAAAGCAATTGGTGAAGATATTGATGCATACAGTTTATGGACGCAAAAAAATCGAGCTTATATTATTTTGGGAAATATAAAACAATCCGCTGCAAGAAGAAACTTTGATCTCGCACATGAGTTGGGTCATTTATTGCTTCATTTTCGAGTTGAGTTTGCAAACTTAGATAGGAAAGAACATAAACATTTTGAGAATGAAGCTAATTTATTTGCAGGAGCATTTTTGTTGCCTGAAAAAGAATTTGTTAAAGATATAACGGAAGTTATTGCTATTACAAATCCAGATTCGTACTTAGATTTAAAACGAAAGTGGAAAGTGTCATTACAAGTGTTAGGTTATCGAGCTCATAAACTAGGTATTTTTGAAGCGAAGGATCATCGTAATTTCTATGCTGCATTACACAGAAAAAATTATCTAAAGGTTGAACCATTGGATAAATCAATCCCACTCCAGAATCCCATGAAAATTAAAACCATTATTGATTTTTTGGCAAAAAGGAAACTTATGGATATTCGTCAAATGATAGAAAAGGATTGGACGGTTGAAGTATCTTTTTTCAAGCAAATGACAGGAATAGATGGTGACTTTTTTGATAAATATGTAAGTAATATGTTGGAATTTGATCTGCAGAAAGTTATTACGATTCCTAATAGAAATCAATAAAAAAAAGTGGTTTTTATAAACAAAGCACTTTAAGCCATTCATAGTTAAATTCGTTATCTTTCGTGTATGTAGGTTTACATGTTGAGCAAATCAGTTCGAAGTTTATGAGAGCGGGGGGCTTCTAGGTTGACATCAAAACTGTTACTACATTCGTAGAAGCTTATGTGCCGTTATCTTCGGACAGGGGTTTGACTCCCCGCGGCTCCATAAAAAGGATTAAAATGGACACCTATAGGCATCCATTTTTAATCCTTTTATATCCATGTTATTATCAATTATAGCTAGTTCGAGACTATCATTACTTCATCTAAGACTTTTGGATCGAACTTCACTAAATTCAAAGAACTAAATAATCCTAAATAAAGTTCAAAAAGGGTTGAAGCTTCACAACGATCTTTGCTATTAACAGCATCTATCGCATTATAATACCAACGAAATCTTAGGTATTCTTTTTTCTTTTCTTTTGTGTTTAGATGATTAAATGCATTTTTTAATCCAGTGTTGTCTATTCCAAGTCTATAATAACCCATACTAACTTGTGAGCTTTTGTTTTTTAGTTCAATTGAAAAATAAACAGACAGAATTTCAGCTATATTTTCTGTAATAATACTTTTATCTACTAAGCTAGCTAGGCTATAGTCAATAGCCATATTTACAATGTTAAAGAGAGTTATTCTTAATCTTTTTTTCTCATAATTATCATCAGAGAATGCATATTGTAACCAATTATATTTACCTAGTTGATCGGGATAGGCTCTCAAAATTTTTGCATTTAATCTATCTTCTCTTTCTATTTGCTTAACCATCTCACATCCGAAAGTAGTTACATCTGTAAAATGAGAATTAATGATTTGTCCTTGTGTTTCTAAAACCTCACTAGCTTGTATGTATACTTTTTTATACTCGTCAATAGCGAAAAGACACCGATCAACCATTTGCAAAACTGCAGCAATATAAAAATCATTTGTTTTTTCTGCATAAATCCCCTGCATTGAACCATCTTTTGAGTAGTCTTGAGGGAGAGCATTAAAAGCATAGTTGTCTACAATTCTTCTTAAAAATCCATTATTATATAGCCCGCAATTTTTCAGAATTTCTTTAATATCTTTATAATGAGAGTTGTTATTATTAGAACAATATTTATCTAGGCAGTCTAAATAATACTTATCATTCTCTTTCGCCATTAAGGAATTATTAAAGCCAGATAGACTTTCGAATGGTAAATCAAAAGAGTGTCTTACTGAAATAAATATTGGTGTGCTTTTTAAATAATTTTCAAAATCTTCTTTTATTTCATTTTGATATTTATCTGTCAATTTGCTGCCGTCATTAATAAATACAATCCCATCAACACTAGAGAAATCAAGATTTCTTGATTCATCATCCTGCCCAATTCCCTTTGTATCAATCACACTTAACTCATTCAGACCATGCTTTTTGATTATATTTCCTAAATCTTTTAATATAGGCACATTAATCTCAATCAAAAGGATGTATTTATCAATTTTATTTTTATTTATTAAATTTAATACTTCGTCAACTTTCATATCTTTAATGTTATTTTCAACTTCTTCTCTTGATATAGGGTCTTCAAAATCAATGTCTTTAGTGCGAATATAGTGGGCATTTTGAAACTCGGAATTTATTTTTTCAAAGAAGGATTTTCTATCATCAGTCATTTTAAGTACTTGGTTATTTGAGGTTCGTTCTATTTTAATTTTAGTACTATGTTCGAACCATTCATCCTCGAAATCATTTATCTTAACTTTCTCAATGCTCAAGGTATCAAATTTTCCAAATGTATATTTTACGTTTGTAGACGTAGTTCCCTTTCTATAATTAGTAGGTGAAATCCTATTCAATGCATCTTTGCATTTTGGGTCAGCTAGTGTTTTAATTATTGTACTCTTACCAGAACCAGATACCCCGTTAAACAGTAAAGTTTTCCCTGACATGTTATACCCTCCAAATAAGTTATAATTTTTCAAGTGTTGATACACCTAAATATATAGCTTGCTTCCATTTAAATCAATATATCAAAATGTATCTTATTTATTTAAAACCACGATTTTAATTATTATCTTTTGTCGTCCATGTGACAGGGCTAGGGGCTAACAAATAGTGGAATACGCTGTCTCATCTCCGCCTGGGGTGAGCTGAAGAAGATAATCAGGCTGACCCGAAGGGGACCCGGTTACGGGGGGCTTCTAGGGTGACATCAAAACTGTAACTACACTCGTAGAAGCTTATGTGCCGTTATCTTCGGACAGGGGTTCGACTCCCCTCGGCTCCATATAGAGTAAAGTAGAAGACACCTTAAATGGTGTCTTTTTTCATTTCTATGGATGTATTATTAATTCCCTAGTACATAGGAAGCCGTTTCTGTCGGATGGTTAAGAGGAAAATGATGACCATAGGGAACAACATCAATCTTACCAAGCTGTACTGGAGCAGAATAGTGCCGATCTTGATCGCCCCAAATAATATGAAGATTAGACCTCGGTACTTTGGTGAAATCCCCCGGATAGTTTTTCGACAGAAAACGGTTGAGCTGAAGTGTTGTATTTACAATTCTAGGCGAAGTGAAGCTGCTGCGTACTTTGGCGATATAATGTTTCGGAATGCTCTCTATATTTTCAAACAGACCATTACCAATTAAATAACGTCCTAATGAATTAGCCGTTGATAACTTCAATGCCCATTTATTCAACAATTGAGGAGTATTGAACGATTTAGAATTTTTTTGGGCAACAGGTGGCTGAAGTAAAGTGATAGTATTCTTCGTATCCAGGTACTCTCGCGCTAACGCTTCCAGCAAAATAACCGCTCCGAAGGAATGGCCAATCCAATGTGCGCCATGAGCAGTTTTTCCTGATAGCTCCTTAACTACATTCAAATAGAGATCTATAAGATTCTTCTCATGCTTAAAAGGGGAACGTCCTAAACCTGGAAGGTCCGCAATCCATACGGGTTGACCCGTTTGTTCATGAAGCTCTAGCCCTAAAGGAAATAAATCCTCTCCATCACTCAACAAACCGTGGAATAAAATAAATGGCTTGCCCTCACCTGGTATTTGATAAATCACCGTGTTTCCGTTTAAGGTTCGTTCAAATGCATAATTATGCTGGTTATTTGGGTACATCAAGCGATAATCTAAATCTGCTACTACGGCCGGGAAAAAATTCATAACACTAGTCTTAGTAAACCAATCTTCCCCCATGATTTTTTTCGGTAAATCATTTGAAAACCTTCTATTTGTAATAAAGTTTAGTCCATCCGATGGAATTTGCGTGATTTTACTGATCCCGCTTTTCATAAGTGCCTTCATGAAGTGAAGGGGCACAGAGATTGTAGGAGCTGCGATGTTCATGCTTTCTGACATAACGCCTAATAATTCAGATATATCCGGATTATGCTGTTTGTCTGGAACAAGTGTATAGGTTTGAATACACGATTGCTCCAGCTTAACAACCTGAACAATGAACTTGGCCAGTGCATCGTTTGAAATAAGCGGTAATTTATACCCATTGCCTCCAGGAATAACTGGCATCAGCCCTCTTCGCATACTCTCCACAAGCAAGCCTAAGCCGGCTACCTGCTCCGTACTCCCTGTTGTACTGCCGCCGACTACGGTTGGCGGATTAATCACAGAGAGCGGATAGCCTACTGCGGATGCCTGCTGGCGAATATACAGATCTGCTAAAAATTTGGTTCTTTCATAAGGATTTTTTATTTTCAGATAGTCGTGCTCTTCTTGAAACACATCAATCGCAACCTTGCTATTACTATCATCAAAAGGGCTCATATATCCAACGACATGAATAAATTGCTGCAAACCCTTCAATTGGTGGATACGTTTAGCGAATTCACTGATATGCCTGGCACCGTTTAAAAATACAGAGGTTGCCTCTTGCGTTGTCGCTTGAATATCCATTTGTCCGCCTGCGTGAATAATAACATCTGTGTTCAATACCCTATCCTTATCTTCATTGCTTAAACCTAAATCTGTTTTTGTCAAATCACCTTCAATAAAGTGCAGGGCTGCCTCGTTTAAAAACCCTTTTTTCTGAAAAACACGTGTTGCTTTACTTTTCGACCTCACTAAAAGAAAAATCATAACATCTTCTTTAAGAAGCTCCTCCACGAGTTGCCTCCCGATAAAACCTGTTCCACCTGTCAAAAATATGGTTATCATATCATCCGCGCTCCTTTTTAGTACTGAATGGTACTAATTTCGTGTAAAAAAAATGCTTCTTATCGAAGCAAATTGAAAAAGTGGCTGGCTGTTTTCGTGATCACCGTTACATCCTTCAATGTCTCTGCAAGAAACAGTGCTCCTTCCAGATTCGTGATAAAAAGTGCCGCTACCTCATCAATATGAATCGTATCTCTAAACTCACCTTTTTCTGCTCCTTGCTTAAGTAATAGAGAGATTTTCATCTGTAATCCTGTAAAAAAGAGCCCTATTTTTTCTTTGATGTGCGTAGCTTGTGCCGGAGTTTGAATATAAAGCGTAATAAACGGACAGCTCCCCTTATACTCTCTGGATTGAACGCCCTGTGATAAATGCTGTAAAAACATCTGGACACGCTCTTCCACGGAGAATTGGTTCTGGGAAAGGATATCATCCATTGCACGCTCATACGTTTCAATCCAATAATCCACGACGCCTGCTAACAATTCCTCCTTATCCGCGAAGTGATAATACACATTCGATTTGGACACTTTGCTTACACGTACTAATTCATCCATACTTGTATAAGCAAATCCCTTTTCTAAAAATAAGGCTGCCGCGACTTCAAGCACACGTTTTTGGTTCATTATTTTTGCCTTTGTCATGACTAGAACTATACAGTACTAAATTATGTGTTGCAAGTATTTTTATTTTTGCATAGCGCCTAACAATCCTCTATAATTGTAGGCTACTATGCACCCAGTCAGGAGGAAATGATGGACTTTATACAAGAACACCTAGCAGGATATGGCGTGAGCGAGCAGATGGTTGTGTATCTCTCGAACATCATTATGGTTTTATGTATTGCTTTACTCTCTATAGTGGCTAATCTTGTTGCCAAAAAAATCGTACTGAAGATCATCATCCATATCATTAATAACAACCGGTATACGTGGGATAATTTCTTTTTGGAGAAAAAAGTGTTTCACAAGCTGTCGCATCTCGCTCCGGCCTTTATCATCTATTACGCTGCACCAATTTTTCCGCTGTATCAGTCTTTCATTGTAAAGTTCGCCTTAGCTTATATGATTATTGTAACGATCACGGTGTTTAATGCCCTGCTTGATGCCATCGATGCTATTTATCGTACGTATGAAGTGTCCAAGATGCGGCCGATCAGAGGCTACATTCAGGTTGCGAAGATTATACTGTATATTATTGGTGCGATTGTGGTGATTTCTAACCTCATGGGTCAGAATCCGCTGATTCTGCTTAGTGGACTGGGCGCGTTATCCGCTGTTCTTATGTTAGTGTTCAAAGATTCGATATTGGGCCTCGTGGCAGGCATTCAATTATCTTCTAATGATATGGTTCGTGTAGGCGATTGGATTGAAATGCCTAAATATAATGCCGACGGCAATGTAATTGACATTACGCTGAATACGGTAAAGGTGATGAATTTCGATAAAACCATTACCATGATTCCGAGCTATGCCCTGATCTCAGACTCTTTTAAAAATTGGCGGGGGATGGAAGCCTCCGGGGGCAGAAGGATTAAACGAAGTGTCTGTATTGATACAAGCAGCATATGTTTTTGTACCAAAGAAATGATTGAGCAGTTCCAAAAGGTTCACTACCTTAGCGATTATGTCACGGCAAGATTAGATGAAATTCACGCTTATAATATCGAACATCATATCAATAGGGAGAGCAAAGTGAACGGGCGACAGCTAACGAATATCGGGGTGTTCCGGGAATATGTCCAAGAATATCTGCGCAATCATCCCAAAATTCATAAGGATATGACGCTCATTGTCAGGCAGTTAGCCCCAGGAGACAGCGGACTGCCTTTAGAAATTTATGCGTTCAGCAATGAGACTACCTGGGGTGTGTATGAGTCCGTCCAGTCGGATATCTTTGATCACATTTTTGCGATTATCCCTCTGTTTGGACTTCGCGTTTTCCAGAACCCGACGGGCCAGGATATTGTTAATTTAAAAGAGAGAAAAGAGTATTCGGCGGGATATTGAGGACATGACATATGGAAAATTACAAACAGGCCCTTTGGGGTCTTTTTTTATTTAAAACTTTTATTGATTGCAGTTGTTTATATGCTAATCCCTATACTCATAATGTTAATGGCATAGATAAACTTATCATAAATAGTTAGCGATAATCATAAATTAATAATTAGTGATATTGATCAATCGCAAATTTAGCGTTAGAATGGGGGAATAAAGGAGATGAACCTTATGAGTAAAGTTCTTTTCGATCTTACCCAACAACAAATTAATATAGGCTATAAAGAACAGAATGAAGGGATTCTTGAAAAGGAAACTGAATTTCTCTTCAATATGATTTATAAAACGTTCTTGGTTGCTTTTTCAGACAAGGTTGCTGCAATTAAAATGGATATGCAAACTTTGAGTTTAACGCCCAGCTATCTCTTTTCTGAAGAACATAAAGGCAATTTAATTAAGTGGCTTAGTCGCTTCTCGCAAATGAAATTTCCTGCATCTGATTTAGATTTTGGGAAACTCAAAATAGATTTTGAACACTGGTACATGCAACTAGGCGGAGAAAAAATCGAATTTGTTTTTGTTGAACACTATCTTTTGACACCATCTGAAGCAGCTGCTGCTTTAAATATTTCTACGGTCACATTGCAAAAATATATTAAACAAGGACTAGACTGTATTGATACGGAAAAGCATCGTAAAATTCCAAAGTATGCTATAGAACTTCTTAAAGATCCTATCTATGGTATACGTATGCAGATCCTTGCGCAGGAAAAGAAAAAAGGTAAGCAGTCAAAAGAGGAGCGGGCTAAAGAAATTGCTCTGGAGCTGATGGAGCTTCGACTAAAATATAAAGGTAAAACGTTTAAGGAAGCATTTGCAGACTACAATGGTGATGAAATGGATGATCCAACGGATTACCATCGGTGGTTAGACCTCGAAGAGGAATTAGCTGAAATTATGAAGCTCAGCGGAGGTGCAAATGACGCAAAGTAAGATTGAGCAATTAGCTCTCAAAAAACTCTTACCCGCAAATCTATTTAATATTACAGCTCAATTCGGTCATTTGCTGGAGACTTATCCTAATGTTCCAGGGAATTCAGGTATATATGGTAATTACAAAAGGAATACAAATAAGTTAGATGTACTTTTTCCTTTAAAAGAACATCCTGTACACGGCATTACTGGTTTACATGCGTTAGAATCATACGACGATGCTGGTTATGTTCGAAGATACACTTATAGCTGGAAAATTATCATTCCAAAGATGGGCATCAGTCTGCATCATATATCAGCTTGGGGCAACGACCCTCATGATTTGCCGGATACACCTGAAGAGTTCAAGGTAATTACCGAACCTCATCACCATCATCATATTCCTGGCAACCGGAGGCACAGAAAAGAGAATTGGGATGTGCATACTCTGGAAGAAGCGTTTAATTATGTAGAGCCTTATATAGTTAATGGTATCGAATATATAGGCGATAATTAGAGAGACTGCTCTAAGTGAGGATGAAATCCGTACTATAAAGTTGTTATAGTATACCTTGAAAGCTATAGAGAGGAGTGTTTCAGTGCCGAAGCTAAGAAAAACAACACTTAAAAAGCATCTGAACCAATTTACGAAGGAAGAGCTTGTTGAAGAAATTATGAATCTGGTGAAGCAGTAACCGATGCTTGAGGAATATTACATATCATTGTTAACTCCAAATGAGGAAGAGATTCTGAATAAATACAAGAAAATAATTGAGAAGCAATTTGGCGACAGAGGAGAGGTTCTGCGTTACCCTGTTATCAAGCAGGCGATCAAGGACTTCAGTAAAGTCTCCACCAATAAGGAGCAAATTGCGGAGATCATGGTGTTCACAGTGGAGTGTGGGGTGGACTTCACCCGGGCTTACGGAGATATCGATGAGCGGTTCTATCTGACGGTGTCCAGTATTTATAGACAAGCGTTGGAATACATTGTGAAAAATGATTTGGAAGAAATATTTGTAGGCCGTTGCAGAAGGTTGGTGGAACGTAGTCAGGGAATTGGCTGGGGCTTTGGAGATGCCATGGTCGAATTCTATTATCACTATTTAGGGCACATGGAGGAAGAAGAGGAGACAGAGGATTAGACTGTGCGAGCTAGGGCGGAGGCCCTGCATTGTTTTCCAATATAAAGAATGAAGAAGCCTCCCTGTAGTGTATAATAAAGCAAATTAAAGGCCCTATCCCTGGATCGGAATGGACAGGAAGCTGAGGAGGAATCGTTGTGGCCAGCATCAGACAGAGAATTGTTCCGCATCTATGGTATGACAAGGAGGCGGCAGAAGCCGCCCGCTTTTACGCTACTGTGTTTCCGGAGTCCAAGGTTACGAGTGTGAACACGATTCATGATACGCCTTCCGGCGATGCGGATCAGGTCTCTTTTGAGGTCTGGGGGCAGCCGTTCTTGGCGATCAGCGGAGGTCCTTATTTCAAGCTGAATCCGTCGGTGTCTTTCTTTGTGAATTTTGATCCCTCACGGGAAAAGGATGCAGCAGAGAGATTAGATGAGGTGTGGGATAAGTTAGCGGAAGGCGGCACCGCCTTGATGCCGCTTGGCAAGTATCCGTTCAGTGAGCGGTACGGCTGGATTCAGGACAAGTATGGGGTGTCCTGGCAGCTGATTCTAACGAATCCGGCAGGGGAGGAGCGGCCTGCGATTATTCCCTCCTTGTTGTTCGTGGGGGATCAATGCGGGAAGGCGGAGGAGGCGATGTCCTTCTATCTGTCGGTATTTAAGGACTCGCGCCAAGGGCTTCTTACCCGCTACCCGGCAGGCTCTGCGCCCGATCAGGAAGGAACGATTATGTTCGCGGACTTCATGCTGGAGAATCTGTGGTTCACGGTCATGGACAGTGCGCATAATCATCAGTTCAGCTTCAATGAAGCCGTCTCCTTCATGGTATCCTGCGATTCTCAGGAAGAGATTGACTACTACTGGGACAAGCTGTCCGCAGTTCCTGAAGCCGAGCAATGCGGCTGGCTGAAGGATGCCTTCGGTATCTCCTGGCAGATTATTCCGGCGGAGATGAATGAGATGATGAAGAAGGGCACACCGGAGCAGCTGGCGCGTGTGACGAAGGCTTTTCTGCAGATGAAGAAGTTCGAGCTTGCGGAGCTGCGTAAGGCCTATAAGGGAGAATAAGAGCGGCAACTTGCTGGAATACCAACACAAGGGGCTGTCCCAAAAGTAGATTTTCTACGGCGGAAGAGAGTTCTCTTCATTCTTAATGCTACAAAAAGTGAGCAGAGCAGCGATTCTCCCGTTATTGGAGGA
>NZ_JBHUKY010000047.1:0-14163 GCF_042684125.1 Paenibacillus rhizoplanae
GCCAAGTCCGCACTGTCCACGCTCGCCCGGAGCGTGGACGCGTTCGTCACCGCCGCCGCAGGCGAAGGCGGCGGTGACACGGGCGCCGCCGGACGCGCAGCGGCGGCGAAGCTGCTGCCCGCGGCGGAGCGCACGCGGGATGCGGCGCGCAGCGCCGACTGGGCCGCGGCGGCGGAAGCCTACCGCGCCGTGGTGAACGGCTGGACGCCGGCGGAACGCGGCATCCGGGCGGACAATCCCGCCGTCTACGGCTTGCTGGAGACGAAGATGAGCCTGCTGCGCATTGCGCTGCAGGCAGAGCCCGTCCGCGGGGAGGCCGCGCAGGCCGAAGCGGAAGCGCTGGTAACGCTGCTGTCCGGCTACAGCGAAGGCAAGGCCGTCGATACCGGAGGCGCGCCAGCGGAGCCGGCTTCCATTGAAGGGCTGATCAGCTATCTGAAGCAAGCTTCCGCCGCCGCCCAGGCCGGTGACAGCGCTGCCGCCGCTGATATCATGGAGCAGTTCATCGCTGCCTGGCCTTCGGCTGAAGGCCAGGTCCAGCTGGCCTCGCCCAAGGTCTATGCCAGCATCGAAAATGAGAGTACCGCCGTCACCGGCTATTTGCTCTCCAGTCCTCCGAAACTGGACCAAGCGCTGACACTCCTGGACACGATGCTCTCGGAGCTGACACCGCTGGCCGGAGAACAGACTTATACCGCATGGGATGCGGCACTCATTCTGCTGCGCGAGGGGCTGGAGGCGATTCTTGTACTCGCCGCCTTGCTTGCCTATCTACGCCGGGAAGCAGTACCGGCGGCCCGCCGCTGGGTCTGGTCTGGCGCGGCGGCAGGGTTGGCTGCAAGCATCGGCCTCGCCGTATTGCTGACCTACTCCCTCTCCCAAGCCGCCTCCGGTGGCGCACGCGAGCTGATTGAAGGCATCACCGGCCTCGCCGCCGTGGTCATGATGCTCACTGTCGGCCGCTGGCTGCACGGCAAATCCAGCACGGCGGCCTGGAATAAATATGTGGACCGCCAGATGCAGGGCGCCCTGGCCAAAGGCAATCTGTGGTACCTGTTCTTCATCGCTGCGCTGGCCATTTTGCGCGAAGGTGCCGAGACTACGATTTTCTACGCAGGGATGGCACCGGCCATCGATACCTCTCAGCTGCTGCTCGGGATTGGCAGCGCCCTAGTGGTTCTGATTATCCTCGGCTATGCCATAATTGCACTGAGCGCCAGATTGCCGGTTGCCGCCTTCTTCCGCGCTGCTACTGTGCTGATCTACTATCTGGTATTCCGCTTCCTCGGTGAGAGCCTCCACGCCTTGCAGATCGCAGGCAAGCTGCCTGCCCATAACGGGCACGGTCTGCCTTCCATCGGCTGGCTTGGCATGTATCCGACCTGGGAGACCACCATCCCGCAGCTGCTCATTCTCGTCTTCATCCTTTGGGAGCTGCTGCGCGGCAGACAGACTGCCAACAGGACGAAGGCCGCAAACGGGATCACTAAGTAAACATACTAATTATGTCTAAGCTGCAATCTGTGTTTGCCTTTAAACACGCAGATTGCAGCTTTTTGTATCTACCACAAATACACACCTCAGTCTCCCTAATTCAGCCCCCGCCCAACCCCAAACCAAACTGCCTATTGCAACCTTCCGCGATTTGTTTTATTCTGATTATGAAAATAATTTTCTTATTAACCTCTATTATTATGTAAATTAATTTCAGAATCAGTTTAAAATCAATTCTTCAGGCAAAACTAAACATGTCCATTTCTGCATGTCCATTTCTGAATCTATAGAAAAGAAGGTGAGTGCTTGTCTCCCATTCTGCATGCTCTGGAGCATGACAAGTCCAAGCTGTCGCAAATGGAACGCAAGCTGGCTGAGCGCATTCTGGCCTCGCCCGGGGAAATTGTCCATATGGGCATCACGGAGCTGGCGGAGGAATGCGGCATCAGCACGGCAACGATTACGCGGTTCTGCAAAGCGCTGCACTTCAAGGGTTATCCCGATTTCAAGCTCAAGCTGGCGGCTGAGCTGGCGCATAGCGACGGCTCGCCGGAGACCGGCAGCTCCTCTTATCAGGACATCGTGGCCGGCAATCCGCTGCAATTCATTGTAGAGGCCATGCAGGCCAATCATCTGGCCTCAATCAGGGACACTACCTCGCTGCTGGATCTGGGCCGTCTGCAGCAGGTCATTGATCTGCTGTGCCGGGCGCGGCGGGTCGATCTGTACGGGATGGCAACCTCATCCATCGTAGCCCAGGATTTCTATCAGAAGCTGATCCGCATCGGCGTGAACTGCACCGCTTTTGCCGATTCCCATATGCAGATTACTTCCGCTTCCTCCCTCTCTTCCGGCGATGTAGCCTTCGCAGTCTCTTATTCGGGGGAGACCCCGGAGACGGTAGATGCCTTAACCTGTGCGGCCGCAAGCGGCGCAGCCACGGTGTCGTTAACCTCATACGGAAGCAGTACTCTGGCTACACTCGCTGATATTCCGCTGTTCTCCTCGTCTCTTGAGCAGGGCATGCGGCGCGGCGATATGGCGTCACGGATCGCACAGTTGCATATCATCGATATTCTGTTCACCGGCATGGTCAGCACCCGGTTCGGGGATTTCATCCCAAGGCTTGAGCAATCTTATCGGAACGTCCAACATTACCGTCATAAACGGGGAGGTCAAATCTAATGAATATTTTAAAATTTCAGCATGAAGAAGATTTCGCAGCTACAGGAGCCAACCTGATCGCCAGTCTGCTGCAAAGCAATCCCAGAGCCGTTCTGGGGCTGGCTACCGGAAGCTCCCCTGTCGGGGTATACGAGAAGCTGGTGGAGATGCACCGCAAGGGCAACGTCAGCTTCGCCAAGGCCTCATCCTACAACCTGGACGAATATGTCGGACTGCCTGTGGATCACCCGCAGAGCTACCGGAGCTTCATGAATGAGCATCTGTTCAATCACATCGATATCGACCCGGCCCGCACCCATGTGCCGAACGGAAATGCTCCGGACCTTGCGGCTGAATGCCTTGCGTATGACAAGCTACTGGAAGATAATGGTCCTGTAGATCTGCAGATCCTTGGCATCGGCAGCAACGGTCATATCGGCTTCAACGAGCCGGATGCCAGCCTGAGCAGCGGAACGCATGTGGTCGATCTGCTGGAAGAGACCCTGGAAGCCAATGCCCGCTTCTTCGAGCGTGTGGAGGATGTGCCGCGCCAGGCGGTAACGATGGGCATCGGCGGAATTCTTAAGGCGAAGCAGATTGTACTGCTTGTCCGCGGGGAAGAGAAGGCGGAAGCGGTTAAGAATGCGCTCGAGGGTCCAATCACGACCCAGTGCCCCGCCTCGCTGCTGCAGAGCCATCCAAATGTAGTGGTCCTGCTAGATGAAGGAGCGGCAAAATGGCTGAAATAAACCACACTGCCGGGGAACTGTTCTACGGCAAAGTGCTTACTCCTGCCGGAGTGATTGAGAAGGGCGTACTTGCCGTATCGGAAGGCTTGATCCAATACGCCGGGGAAGCGGCTTGGCTGCCCATAGCTTATGCCGGCTGGCGGACGGCCACCCAGGAGCCGGAAGGTCTGCTGATTCCCGGATTCGTTGATGTGCACGTACATGGCGGGGCCGGCCACGACTTCATGTACAGTGATGAAGCCGCTCTTGATACGATCACACGGTTCCATGCCTCACACGGGACGACCTCTATGCTGGCTACAACCATGACGGCTGCCAAGGCAGACATCGATCAGGTGTTAGCTGAGGTGGATGCTTATCGTTCCCGTGAAGGCGGCATGCCTTATGCAAGGCTGGCAGGTGTACATCTGGAGGGACCGTTCATCAGCGTAAGATGGCCTGGCGCGCAGAATCCCGAGCATATCGTTCCGGCTAATATAGAATGGCTGGAGGAATGGGAGGAAAAGTATCCGGGAATGATCCGTCAGGTCACCCTGGCTCCGGAGCGTGAAGCTGCCCTGGAAGCTATCCAGTGGCTGCGCAAGCATGGCATTACCGCCGCGCTCGGCCACACAGATGCTACATTCGAGCAGGTGATTACTGCTGCCGATGCCGGACTGAACCAGGCGGTGCACATGTTCAATGCCATGACGCCGCTGCATCACCGCAAGCCGGGAACGGCCGGTGCTGTCCTGTTCGATCCCCGGATCAGAGCCGAGGTCATTGCCGATGGCATCCATGTTCATCCGGCAGCCATCAATATTATCACCCGGCTCAAGAACAACAACAATCTGCTGCTGATCACAGATGCCATGTCAGCGACTGGTCTTCGTGACGGAGAATATGCCATCGGTGATCTGCCTGTCATTGTCAAGGACGGCATAGCTACGCTGAAGGAGCATCCCGAAGCACTGGCCGGCAGTACACTGACGATGATAAGGGGCTTCCGCTACCTGGTTCAGGAGGTTGGTCTCAGCCTGCTGGAAGCTTCACAGGCTGCCAGCCTTAATCCGGCGCTATCGCTCGGCATGCAGCGGTCTATCGGAACGCTTGAGGCAGGGAAACGTGGCGATATTCTGCAGCTGGATCAAGACCTGAACCTGCGCGGCGTATGGATCGGCGGACGCAAGCTTGAGGCCTAATTCGGGGAAGACATAGCTTCGTATCCGCATAAATACAACAATGCAGCCCTCTCACCCGGCTTTCCGGGTGCGGTGGCTGCATTGTTTGTGTCTGTGCCCTTCCTCTGAATAAGCCTCATATCCCTCTGGAATACTATCTTCATTCAAGGCACTGTGCAGTAGCGGCGCCGCTTACTGTCCGCTGCGCGCAGGGAAAATCCGTTCCGCCATGATGCGGAATTCATTCGCGAAGCCTTTGAGCGGATGTCCGGCACGGAATTCCCGGGCATAATAATCGGCCCGTTCCACGAAATCCGGGTTCGCCGAGACATACACATTGCTGACGTATGTGTTGCCTTTTTTAATCTCTGCGGCGATTTTATGCTTGATCTCCCCGGGAAGCGTGTCTTTATCATCCCCCATACTGCTTCTGGACATAATCCCGTTATTGCCGTTTCCCGGATAATCTTCGGGAGCCGCCATGCCTGTACCGCCAACGGTTCCGGTACCAGTCATACTTCCCGGTATGCCGGCCATGGAGCCGCCTGTCCCCGTCATTCCGGGAACACCCGCAGCAGTCCCTCTTCCGGTAGCCTCCCTGCCGGTGATATTCCGGGTGTGAACACCGCCCGAAGTATTCTCCAGCATTACAGCGACATAAGCACTTCGGCCGACCATAATAACGTTAGCCGAACGGACTTCCGGCATGGCCGCTACACGGTCAGCCAATTCCTTGCTTACCTCCATGCTGCCGAAGTCATCGTCACGCATTCCGTCCCGTGCGGAGTTTACGTGGATTCGCCCGTCTGTCCCGCGTACACTTTTCGTCTGCATATTGCCGTTATCTGCCGAATGGCCGGCACTGCAGCCGGTCATACTTATGGCGCCGAGCAGCAAGGCTGCAGACACGGACAAGCCGAATTTCGTTTGCAATATTCCTTCATCCCCCATCACAGAATAATGTAGTGCAGCGTTACAAGCCTTAGCATGGCTCCTCTGCTGCCGGGCTATCCAGAAAGGATTTGGCAATGCCGCCCCCACAGTCACATGTAAGAGAAATCCGGCGTATCTTATATAACAGCAGACTGTGTTTCTCCGCGAGAGTCCAGATCAGGAGGGGTAAGCTTGAAAATTCTATTTACATTTTATGTACCAAGCGGCGGGGTGGAGACCCTGAACAGACTGCGGTGTGAGAGCCTTCAAAAGAACGGCATCGAATGCCATGTGCTCTATCTCATGCCGGGGTCCGGCAGCCACAATAGTGTAAGCTTCCCGGTATTTATCACTTCGCAGGATGAAGATATCCGGGCTATACTGAATGCCAATCATTATGACGCCATCATCGTAACCTCCGATTACCTGCTGCTGGAACGGCTGCGCAGGCTAGGGTATGGCGGCATCCTGATCTACGAGTCCCAGGGTCTGGGAACACGAAGCGAAGCCCGAAATATAATTATTGAATCCGTGCCTTATCTGCAAGCCTTCTGCAATGCTGTGCTGATTCCCCCCACCGATCATTTACTGGAGCTGTTTATCGAGATCTGCCCCTGGCTCCAGCGTTATGTTATTCCGAACCTTGTGGATGTACAAGGATTCCGCTATATACCCGCCGAGGCGCCCGTTGATCCTGTCATCGCCTGGGTAGGCCGGCTGGAACCCAACAAGAATTGGAGCGAATACCTGAAGATTGCCCATCATGTCCGTAAAGCGAAACCTAACCTGCATCTCTGGATGTTCCATGATCCGGGCTTGGCCTCCGATGACCAGAAGGCGGCATTCAATGAAGAGCTGCATGCTCTTGGCCTGAATGACCGGCTGATTGTGTTCACGAATATGCCTAACCAGATGATGCCTGTCTATTATTCATCGATTGCCGCTTCGGGGGGCTTCCTGCTGTCCAGCTCTGTCACAGAAGGCTTCGGATATGCCGTAGCTGAGGCTGTCTGCTGCTCCTGTCCTGTACTCAGTACGGATTCTGACGGGGTCCGGTCTTTCATCACTCATAATATTACGGGCAAATTTTATCCGCTTGGCAATGTGGAGGCTGCCGTGAACGAAGGACTCGAGCTCATGGATAACATTCCACTGCGTGAAGCCATCTGCTATCAGGGCCGTCAGCATATGGTTACGCATTTCGGTTTCGATCAGTACGCACACTCCTTCCGCGAGATGATGAACTCCTTCTCCATCTTCTAGTGATTGCAAGCTCCAAATCTCCCTAGCTTCTCGCAAAAAAACCTTCAACCCCAGCGCCAGCCAGGGTTGAAGGTTTCTCTATGTTCGGCGTTCTGCCCAAAGGCTTCATGTGCCCTGTCTGGACACCATTTCAAATAGCTCAGCCTGGAAAACCTGCACGCTTCTCTCCCAGGTGAACCGCAGGGAATCCTGCTCTCCCCTCGCGGCCAGACGCCGGCGAAGCTCCCGGTCGTCAATGAGCGTCAATATATCCGCAGCAAGACGGTTCTCATGACGGTAGGACATCAGGCAGTTCTGCCCGTGTGCGCAGTATTCGAGGTTCCCTCCTGAATATACGGTGACCAGCGCCGCACCGCAGCGCATCGCTTCCAGCCCCGGCAACGAACCGGCGTCATTGGTACTTGCGCTGACAAAAATATCTGTCTCATTATAATGATAAGCCAGCTCATTGTCATTGCCGGGTGTCCTAAGCTGATAGCGGCCGGTGTTGAGCAAGGCCTGCAGACTCAACGAGGCCGCAAATTCAGCAGGAGGGGTCATAATATAGATCTCCACCTCAGGATGAAGCCGCTTGACCATATCAAGCTGCTGAATCAGATATTCCTGCTCCCGGTGGCCGGAGAATCCGCCTTCTGGGCGCCGCATAATGGCTGAGACGATCAGCGGCCGGTCCGGAGCGTCGCGAAAATGCATATTATGGAAATTCGAATCAACACCGACCGGGACAATTCTGCCCTTAATGCCATGATTGATCCGTATGACCTCCTGCTGCCAGCGCGACAGTACAAGCAGGTTGCGGGTAATGCCGTAGGAAGCAAACGACTGATTATTATCTGGCAGAAAATTCGGCTCATAGCATAAAGCCAACCGGATATGCAGCCCCTTACCCTGCCGGCTGGCCCGCTCGGCAACCGGAACGGTTGTATAATAATTGGAGACAATGACATCCCCATAAGGAAAATCATCTTCCGTAAGTACCGTAGCGGGTGCAGTAATAATCGGACATTTCATCTCATATTCAACAAAGCCATGGCTGGGCAAAAGAACAACGACCTCATGGCCAATTTCAGCCAGACGGTTAGCCAGCTCGGTGATCATCCGCTGCGCGCCGCCTCTGGATAAGGTCAGAACCGGAAAGGTCAGTCTCAATTCCTTCTCTCCTTTCTCAGCAGCTCCGTCAAATTACCCCTGTGCATGAACTGCACCTTGGCAATTTCCCGGTTCTGCGCTTCGCTGTGCAGGACCGAGCCCATCTCATTATGGACGCGGTAATCCAGCAGCGGCTCTTCTATATAAGACCATTCATAATGCGGCAGAATCCGCAGCCACATATCATAATCCTGTGTATACAGGAGGCTCTCATTAAACCTGCCGACCCTGGAGAGGATCTCCATATCAAACAGCACCGTGCTGCCGTTCACCGGACAGCCGGACATCATGGTCTGTATGAGGGCCGGCCTGCTCCAGGCCGGCATTCGGACTATATCGGAGAACCGCTGCCCGTACTCATTAATATAGTAGTAAGCCGTATGATTGAAGGAGGTTCCCGAGCTGCGGATGGCTTCTATTTGCTGTCTGATTTTATCGGGATGGAACAGATCGTCCGCGCTCAGCCAGGCAAAGTAAGCTCCGTTTGCCACCTCGATTCCCCTATTGAGCGCCGAGCCGGTTCCGCCGTTGGTTTTGCGGACATACACGATTCGGCTCTTATAGGGTTCAAGCTTCTCCGTATAGAGCGTTGAACCGTCATCCACGACGATCAGCTCGATATCCATGTAGCTCTGGGCCAGCACGCTTTCGACCGCCAGATGCACGTAGGGACAATTATAGAATGGAATTACCACCGAGACCTTGGTCTTCTGATACATGCCCCGGCCTCCTCCCTGAGTTCATTTATACTGTCTTGCAGGCGAGCAGGGCGTCCAGCGGCGCATGATTCTCACCGAAGGCTTCCAGGAATGATGGATTCTCCGCATGGTGAAAACCCTTCAGTACGGTTACAGTGTAGCCCAGCTTCAGAAAGTCCTCAGGCTCCCAGCCGCTCCAGTGTTTCTGGTAATACTCCCCATGCAGATTGAAATGGTCCTTCCCCTCCTGCGGGAAGAAACCCCGGGGTGTAAATACGATGACACGGTTCGCAGCGATAAGCTCCGCCTTGCGCAGCAGCTCCATGCCTTCACTCATCGAGAAATGCTCCAGAGAATCGATCAGAGTGACCGCAGAGAAGGTGCCCGGCAGGAACAGCTTATCGATATGGCTGGCATCGGCATGAACCGGAATGATATGAGGGGCCTTGTATTTGCGGTGCAGCAGATAAGGCCTGTGGATATCCAGCCCCAGCACCACACCGGCTTCATACCGCTCCAGCAGCGTACCCGTACCGCTGCCGATATCCAGAATACTCTCGGAGAATTTCAGCTGCTCCAGCAAGACCGGCAGGAAGTCTTTCACTTCGATTTCCCGGTACATATGCTCTCCCTCCTAAGCGTTAGTTGCTTGGTCTTGGGTATGCTGCTATGCCGGCTTCCGCTCCGGCAGCTAGCCGCCCATAGATGCGATCAGGGCGCTTAACGGAGCATGATAGCGGGCACTGGTTGCTGCGGCTTCGGCCATGATGACATCGTAGTGTCTGAGCGTGCCCATTCCCTCATGCCGGCGATAGGCCGTCAAGGACTGGTTCAGCATCACCGGTGCATAACCGTTCAGAATGGCCCGGTACCATAGATCATAATCGTGGGTATACGGCAGCGCTTCATCAAACATCCCGATGGCTCCGAAGATCTCCCGCTTGAACATCACCGTACAGCCGTTGATGGGATTGCCGTACAGGAAGCAGCGCAGATATTCAAGCTGGTTCGGGAATACGGCCGCAGCATTCAGCTCCGTAGCCTGCGAGTTTCCGTTAATGTAGTTGAAGTTGGTATACGAGATCAGCAAATGGTTCTGTTCCATGAACAGAACCTGATTATTGATCTTGTCACGATAGAACATATCATCCGAGCTAAGCCAGACTACATAATCTCCCGTGGCATGGGCAATGCCGTGGTTAAGAGCCGAAGCGGTGCCTCCGTTGGCCTTGCCCAGATAGTGAATGTAGGGCAGATAGGGGGTAATCCGTTCTGCATGCATAGTTGAACCGTCATCCACTACGATAATCTCATAAGGCTGCCAGGATTGACTCATAGCGCTGTGCAGCGCCTGCTCAATATAAGGACAATTGTAAAAAGGAATCACTATGGATACTCTGGGCTTCATAACAACCTTCCTTCCTTACCGGCCCTTGTATAGCCGATAATATCCGCCAGTGAACGGTCCAGCGCAATCTCCGGCTTCCAGCCGGAAATAACAGCATAGTCCCCGGATTCTTCAGGCGGTACCTTAGTATCAGCAGATTCAAATGGAGGCTTCGCCGGAACGGCAGATGACGGGGAAGGATTGCCCTGGCTGTGCTCCTCCTGCGGGCCCCAGTCCATCGCAACCGGAGCTGCGGCATGAGCCAGCAGCCTCCTGGCAACCTCTCCCAGCTCCCGCTCTGTCCCGGAATCAATGCGGTAGATCCTTCCTGTCTCGCCCGAGTCCAGAATGAAGCCATAGGCCCTGACCGCATCACGCACATCCAGAAAGTCACGCAGCGCATAGCGCGAGGAGAGCCGGAAAGCAGCAGGTGCAGCCGATCCGGTTACAGCGGTTGCTTCACTGTGCACAATATGCTGTGCCAGCAGGGAACAGAAGCCTGTGGATGGCCCCGGACCAATCAGGTTCGAGGGCTCCGCCATCAGCACCGGCTGTGCAAACAGCGTTCCCCAGGCCAGCGATACCAGCTCCTCCAGCGTCTTGCTGAGACTGTAGGGGTGGGGCGGATCTGCCGCACCCGGTCTATACTTAAGCCGGGAGCCGGCCACCAGAATACGGCTGGCCGGCTGGACACGCAGCGCCTCAAGCAAATATAGAGTAGCCATTACATTGGTTTCCATGTAGAGCAGCGGGTCCCGCCAGGACTCAGGGACCGAATTCTTGCCTGCCAGGTGCAACACCTGGTCCGGCTTCACTGCTCCAATCATTGCCGTCACAGCCCTGCGGTCCCCCAGGTCACAGACATACTGCTGAACGCCGTCCGGGAACAACTCCGCTTCTGGCTTGCGGCGGACTACAGCAGTCACTTCCGCCCCTCCGGCGGCAAAATAGGCTACGGCATGCCTGCCGGTAAAACCGGAAGCTCCGGTAATCAGGAGACGCCGCCGCCCGCTCATGTCGGCAGCTCTGAGCTGCGCATAAAGTCGGCAAGCTCGCTAAGCATCCGGGGATAGGAAGGCAGCTCAATCGTGACATCGCTTCTCGTGCTGATCAGCGTCCGGTCCTGAACGGGCGTCTGCTGCGGGATGATCTCAACATCCTCTTTATGAAATGCCTTCTGCATCATCTGCAGCAGCTGATATTTACTTACGGGCTGCGGGTGGGCCAGATGAATCAGCCCCGAGAGATCCGAGTCCAGCAGGGAATCGATGGCTTTGGCCAGCTCCAGGGTGGTGACTCCATTCCACATCACGCATTCATATCCGGTTACCCGGCCCTTCTGGGCCAGGAACCATTCCATGAGGCCGATTCCGCCGGAGCGGATCTCGGGCCCGATAATGGAGGTACGGATCGTGAGATGTCCGGGATCGCGCACTTCTCCAAGACTTTTGGTGAGGGCGTAGACCGAGGTTCCATCCGCGGCATCCTCCTCCGTATATCCGCCGCGTGTTCCTTCGAACACGCAGTCGGAGCTGATATGGATGAGCCGGGCATGGATCTGGTCCGCTGCCCGCCGCAGGCGGTGGGGCAGAAATCCGTTGACATGATACGCGCCGATCCGGTCCCGTTCGGCGAATTGATTGAGTACCCCCATCGCATTAATAATGCAATGGGGGGAGACGATTTCAACCAGCTTCTCTACACCGGCGATATCGTCGGCGTCTACATACAACCCTCCAAGATCCTTCTTATCCCGGGTTGTATGGAAGATGTGGTGCTTGCCCTGGCGGCGAAAATACTCCGCCAGCATATGACCTGCCATACCATTTCCGCCGAGAATCAGGAGCTTCACTGGAGGAACCCTCCCCGGATCAGGATATCCTTGATTTCAGCCTGCTCCATCAGATGATTCTCCGAGCTGAAGCTGCTGAAGGACACATGAGGGAAATGACGGTAATGCTCCTTCAGCTCCGGCATATCGAGCGTAGGCAGAATAACCAGGTACTGCTCATCGTAGACCACCGTAGTCAGACTCTCGAAATCGCTCATCAGGATCTCATGGATTTTCTCACCCGGGCGGATACCGGTCTCGATCATACTGACATCCGTCCGGCCGGAAGCTTCGATCAGTACATCGGCCAAATCCACGATCCGGCAGGTCGGCATAGTCATGACGAAGATCTCGCCGCCGATACTGACATCGGAAGCCTTGAACAGCAGGGTAATGGCATCGCGCAGGGTGAAAAAAAACCGGGTCATGTTCATATCCGTAATCTTCACCTGTCCCTTGTCCTTGATCTGCTTCATGAACAGATGGACCACGCTGCCGTTCGTACCCAGCACATTGCCTCCGCGCACGGTAACAAACTTGGTGCCTGAGCCGATCAGATTGGCATAGACGAACAGCTTCTCGCCGATGGCCTTGGTCATGCCGTAAAAGTTCGACGGATTGGCTGCCTTGTCGGTAGAGATGTAGATCGCCTTCTCCACATTGTTGGCAATTGCCGCTTCAATGACATTCTGCGTGCCGACTACATTGGTCTTCAGCGCCTCATACGGCTGGTCTTCGCAGACTGGAACATGCTTGAGCGCCGCCAGGTGGAACACATAATCCACACCGCGGCAGGCTGCTACCAGGGCGTCCTTGTCACGGATATCGCCGATGATGAAGCTGAGATGCTTATCTTCAAATTCACGGCTCATGGCTACCTGTGCTGACTCACTGCGGGAGAATACGATGATTTCTTTGGGATGCTGCGGCAGCAATTGCCGGATCAGCTCATGCCCCCAGGAACCGGTACCGCCTGTAACCAGAATCCGTTTATTATTGAACATGCAGGTTCCCTCCAAGCAGAAATTTAACTACCTTGACCGAGACACCTTGGGCAAGATACCCTTCCGGCGCCTCCCAATCGGGCTTAAGCGACGTCATCAGCACGGTGCAGCGCAGAATGCTGTTCTGTTCAACCCCGGACACTACATTACTTCCGCAATCGACGGTCTCCGGGCGTTCTGTGGTCCGGCGGATCGTTACCGTAGGCACACCCATCAGGCAGCATTCCTCCTGCACGGTGCCGCTGTCGGTAATGGCGCACAGGGCATAACGTTCCAGATGAACAAAGTCAAAAAATCCAAAGGGTTCATGAAACTCCACCAGCGGGTTCATAGTTAGCGGGAACTGGTCCGTAAGCTTGGAGCGTGTACGGGGGTGGATGCTGCAGATCAGGCGGAGCCCCAAATGCTCAGCCACCAGGTTCAGCCCGGACATAATCTGGAACAGCGACTCCGGATCATCGACATTCTCGGCCCGGTGGGCTGTCACCAGCAGATACCTGCCCGCTTCCAGCTTCAGCCGGGACAGGATGTCACTGGCCGCGATCTGCTCTTCGTAATGCGTAATCACCTCATGGATGGGGTTGCCGGTTAACACGATACGCTGGCTGGGGAACCCTTCGCTGAGCAGATGTCTTTTACTCTGCTGGGTATACGGCATATTTATGGTGGAGACGGCATCTATGACACGGCGGTTTTTCTCCTCCGGCACTTTCAGATCGTAACAGCGGTTGCCTGCTTCCATATGCACCACAGGAATGCCCATCCGCTCGGCCAGAATGGCACACAGCGCACTATTCGTGTCGCCCAGCAGCAGTACGCGGTCGGGCTGCTCCTGAAGCAGAATGCTCTCCAGGCTGCCGAACATGGCGGCCAGCTGGCCCCCGAGCCCGGCCTGCTTATCCTGCAGCACGTAGTCCGGTGAGCGGAGTCCCAGCTCAGCGAAGAATACCCCGCTGAGGCTGGCCGTGAAATTCTGTCCCGTATGCACCAGCACATGCCGCTCCGCATGCCGGTCCAGCAGCGGAATGATGACGCTTAGGCGGATGATTTCGGGCCGTGTGCCCAAAATCGTCATGATCTTCATGGGTTCACTCCCCTTTGATTATGGCCTGCCCTTAGGAACCGGGCAGGCTGCTCAGGATGCCTTACGCCGCCGCTTGCTCCGGCGGCTTCCGGCCTGGCCCGCGCGGCGCTTCTTGCCGCCGCTGGCCCGACGGCGCGCGGAGCCTGCCGCGCGCTTCTTACGGCGCGGGCGCGTTCCCGCCGCGCCGCTCCGGGACTTGGCGCGGCGCAGCCTGCCGCGCCGTAGCTTCGCGGCCCGCAGCCGTGCG
>NZ_JBHUKY010000048.1:0-7955 GCF_042684125.1 Paenibacillus rhizoplanae
GCCGGCTGGCCGCAGATGCGGCCAGCCGGCGCTTTCATTTTATCTTAAGATGACCTATCGCTAATTCTACACTGTCGCCTTAGACGCTGCTGCCGGCTTCTGCGGTGCAGAACCAAACACCATCCAAGCCGGCTTCACATAACGGAAGGCAAGCGCAACCACCAGCCAGGAGCCCAGGAGGGCCACCAGCCAGCCGCCCGCTATTGCCGCCGTATAGGCCAGCGATCCGCCGTGGAACGGCAGCTTCCGGTACATGAACAGCAGCAGCGGATGGAGCAGGTAGATACCGAAGGAGCAGGCCCCGGCCGAGAGCAGCAGTCTGCTCAGCACGCTGCGTCCTGCCCCGTACAGCAGGAAGGACAGCTGAAACAGTACCAGACAAGAGAGCAAGGCATGCAGATTCGAGAACCCTTCGTACCATAGACTATTGATTATTGTTTTCTTCGTATAGTTGTTATACCACAATACCACATGCCCAATTCCTGCAGCCGCCCATAACAGCCACAGTACCACCCAGGTTGTCCCTTTACCGGAGCGCCAGCCTTCGCGGGAGGGAACCAGCCACTTTTTCAAAGAGCTGTAGTAGATGGCAATCGCCGCACCGAGCAGGAAATACGAGAAATACGTAATGGCCAGACTACCCTTGGACAGCTTCCAATACCCGTGGTTCACCATATATTTGTTAAGCAGCACGAAGCCCCACTGTAGCGCAAGCCCGATCACCGGAGCCCAAGCCGCGAGAGGCCGGACTTTCTGCAGACACCAGAGTATCAGCGGGAACAGTAGATAGAACTGGATAATAATGATGATATAGTATAGATGTGTATACGCCGTACCCGTCCATAGATACTTGAAGAACTTCCCTCCCAGCTCCTGAAGAGGCAGCCCCCAGGTATGCCCGGAAGTCATTTTGAGTCCAAAATACAGCACCGTAAACACAAGATAAGGCACAATGATATAGATCAGCCTGCGGCTGTAGAATTTGGCCAGCACCTTCCCGCCCAGCGGACGGTCAATATAATTGTAGAACAGGACGAATCCGCTCAAAAATATAAAGGAAGGCACCGCAAATTGGCTGAACTTGTTAATGAACAGAAACGGGGGGAACATTGAAGTGCCCAATGTCTCTGCTAACGTGCGTGAAGTGGCATGAATTGCGATCACCGCAAAAATAGCAATTGCCCGAAAAATATCAAGCTGCGGGATTCTTTCCTTTTGAGCCATTATCATTCCTCCTGTTTACGCAGTTCACGCAGCGGATTCCCACCGACGAATGAACCGGCAGCAACATCCTTGTGAACCACCGACCCCGCCGCAACCGTAGCCCCATCCCCAATCGTAACCCCGGGAAGAATGGTCGTGTTAGCCCCAATCATTACATTCTCGCCGATAATGACTTCACCCAGCCGGTACTCCTTGATGAGGTATTCATGGGCCAGGATCGTGGTGTTATAGCCGATAACAGTGTTCTCTCCGATAGAGATTTTCTCTGGAAAAAAAACATCTACCATCGCCATAAGCCCAAACGCAGTATGCTTGCCTACCTTCATCCCGAGCACCCGGCGGTAAATCCAGTTCTTGAGCGGCAGAACCGGGCAATAGCGGGCAATCTGGATAAAAATAAAATTGCGCACACCCTTCCACGGGCTAACCGTGCGGTAAATATGCCAGAGCGAATTATGCCCCTCGACTGGATAACGGGTTACCTTTCTCACGGCTGCATGATCTCCTGCTCCACAATAGTATATAAATCCTTCATCTCATGGATGATGTAATCCGGTTCATAGGTCCGCAGCACATCCTCACCCTTAAGCGACCAGGCCACTGCTGCTACACGCACTCCTGCTGCCTTGGCAGACTGAATATCGACAGCGCTGTCGCCTACCATCAGTGTCTTGGCCGGATCAACACCCAGATTGGCAACTGCCGTGAGTACCGGCTCCGGGTGCGGCTTCGGATGAGTCACATCATTCACTGTAACAATCGTCTCCATATATTTCAGCAGATCGAACATCTCCAGTGCCTTGAGCGTGGTAGGCCGGATCTTCGTGGTCACAATCCCAAGCCGGATTCCCCGGCGCAGCAGCTCCTCCATCGTCTCATTCACATGGGGAAAAGAGCGGACCAGCTCATCGTGATGGGCATTGTTATACGAACGGTAAGACCGCTCCAGCACGCTTATATCCTTCGCCTCCAGGCCGGAGAACGCGCCTAGCTGCTGCTGAAGTGTAGTTCCCATCATGGGAATGATCTGCTCCCGGGTCAGCACTGGCAGGTTATTCTCCTTCAGCGCATGCATAAACGAGCTAATGATCAGCTCATTCGTATTCACAATCGTTCCGTCCAGATCAAATAACACGCATTCTATCATTGATTGAATTACTCCTTTGTTTCCTTATCTTCAGGGGGATCTTCCACCGGCTGAACAGGCTTCTGAGGCGTATTAGCAGCACTCTCTGGAACCACTGCATCCGCTGCCGCCTGTTTGGTGCTGATGATCGGGTCCAAATAATGATCCTTCGGCTGACCACTTACCCGCCGTACAATAATCAAGGCAACGGCAGCAATAATGATGAATAGCGCCAGCAGCTGAGAGATACGGATATTCCCGTAAGCCGGGTCAAGATATCCTTGCTCGAAGCCCATCCACTTCATCGGACTCCATAGCCCGTTAATGAAGGCTGCCACACCGCTGCTGCCGTCAAAGGCAAGGCTGTCCGTGCGCAGAGCTTCAATGAAGAAGCGGCCGATGGAGTACCAGATGAAGTACGACATGAAGATTTCTCCGGCACGTACGAATTTCTGGCGGCGCAGTACCATGAGGAGCAGAATGCCCAGCAGACTCCAGAGGGATTC
Source organism: Paenibacillus rhizoplanae (assembly GCF_042684125.1). Taxonomy (NCBI): domain Bacteria; kingdom Bacillati; phylum Bacillota; class Bacilli; order Caryophanales; family Paenibacillaceae; genus Paenibacillus; species Paenibacillus rhizoplanae. Next base: position 2,857 of record NZ_JBHUKY010000048.1, read on the forward strand.
GTACAGGAAGGTCGGATGGTGAAAAGCATCCCCTATGTACATTTGATTTACGATAAAGTCCGGCAAATGCAGCTTATCCCGCAGGAACGATTCCTCTACAACACCGCCATAGGCTTCCTGGTTGATGAAATTCCCCCAGCGGCCGATCATCTGACCGGCAAGCAGTCCGGGAGCACAGATATCCACGATACGCCAGAACGGGTAGCCCTTATAGCGGAAATAAATAATCCCGCAGATAATCGCGCCGATCAGGGCGCCATAAATTGCAATACCGCCATTCCAGACCTTGAAAATATCGAGCAGGTTATCCTTATAGTCTTCCCACTTGAAAGCTACGAAGTATAGCCGCGCCCCAATAATAGCCGATGGCAAGCCCAGCAGCAGCATATCCATGAAGAACTCCTGTGGAATGTTGAAGCGTTTGCCTTCTTGAATACATAGGAATAGCCCGGTAAGTGCGCCAAGACCCAGGATCAGGCCATACCAGTGAACCGGCAGTGTTCCAATTGAGAAGACAATCGGGTCAATCGCTAGTGAATAAAACATGCTCTCACACTCCTAATCCAGATCATCCATATCTTCTGAGATGGTGGCGGTAAGTTTATTCGTAAATTGCAGCGCAGCATTGAAGCCCATTTGCTTCAACCGGTAATTCATCGCAGCCACCTCGATAATAACAGCGAGGTTACGTCCCGGACGGACAGGGATGGTAACCAGCGGCACATCGGTATCAATAATCCGTGTCGTCTCCTCATCCAATCCCAGACGGTCATACTGCTTGTCCTGCTGCCAGGCTTCCAGTCTGACCACCAGGGTAATCCGCTTGTGATTACGGATAGCGCCTGCTCCAAAGAGCGTCATAACATTAATAATCCCTACACCACGGATTTCGAGCAGGTGACGGATTAATTCCGGTGCGGTACCATGAAGCTGATTATCCGAGGTCTGGCGGATTTCCACCGCATCATCGGCAATGAGGCGATGACCGCGTTTAACCAGTTCCAGCGCTGTTTCACTTTTACCAATGCCGCTGGTACCTGTAATCAGCATCCCTACCCCATATACATCACAGAGAACACCGTGAATTGTTGCTGTCGGTGCCAGTCTGCCCTCAAGGAAGCTGGTCAGTCTGCTTGAGAAAATCGTAGTCGCCATCGAGCTGCGCAGCACCGGAAGTCCCTTCTCGTTGCTGATATCCACAAACTCCTGGGGAATGTCCAGCCCACGTGTAATCACAATACATGGCGTATTGTCGTTACAAATTCCGCGAACCCGGCTTTTTCGTTCCTCCTCTGAGAGCATAGAGAAGAACGCCAACTCTGTTTTGCCCAGCAGCTGCACACGTTCTTCCGGATAATATTCGAAATAACCGGCCATTTCCAGCCCGGGACGGTTCAAATCATCCACTGTGATCGGTCTCTTCAGACCTTCATGTCCGGATACAACCTCTAATTGAAAATGCTGCACTAATTCCGATACTTTTACCTTTTTAGCCATATATGTCCGTCCTTTCGTCACCCGCGGCTCATGCCGCTTCCCCGCATACCGGTTACATCTTTATCCATTCCAGCTACAGGTAATTCTCCTGCTATCTTAATGGATAACGCCAGTGATTGCAATCTTATACCCCGCCGTTATCGTCCCGTTTCATCATGCTCTTTACAAGAAAAAGCCGCCTATTCAGGCGGCTTTCTCAATATAAACCATGTTCACCCTGCAGAGATATTAACCCAGCAGAATGTTAAGTTCGGATTCTTTATCGAAGATGTGGACCTTATTCATGTCAATTGCCAATCTAGGCTTGCTGCCTTCACGGGTAGTGGAACGTCCATCTACACGCGCAATTACAGTGTTAGTGCCAAGACCGCTCAAGTAGAGGAGCATTTCATGACCAAGGTTCTCAGTAACATCAACCAACGAAGTGAAGATTGTGTTAGGGGAAGCTTCCAGGAACACAGGCTCTTCATGGATGTCTTCTGGACGAACGCCCATAATTACATCTTTGCCGATGAAGCCTTTGTTGCGCAGGATTGTAGCTTTGCCGCCTGGAACTTCAACATCAAGGTTCTCTGCACGGAAGCGGACAGCGCCGCTCACTTCAGAAAGCGTACCGTTGATAAAGTTCATTGTAGGGGAACCGATAAATCCGGCTACGAACAGGTTCGTAGGCTCATTGTACAGTTCTTCAGGGGAAGCAGCCTGCTGAATGATACCATCGTACATAACTACGATACGGTCACCCATTGTCATAGCTTCTGTCTGGTCATGCGTTACATAGATACAAGTGGTTTCAAGGCGTTTCACCAGCTTAGTGATTTCAGCACGCATCTGACCACGAAGTTTAGCATCCAAGTTGGAAAGAGGCTCATCCATCAAGAAGACTTGTGGATCACGGACAATCGCGCGGCCTAGAGCGACACGCTGACGTTGACCACCGGACAGTGCCTTAGGTTTGCGTTCCAGCAAATGCTCGATATCCAGGATTCTGGCTGCTTCGCGCACTTTCTTGTCGATTTCTTCTTTCTTCACTTTGCGCAGTTTCAGACCGAAAGCCATGTTCTGATATACACTCATGTGCGGGTACAAGGCGTAGGATTGGAATACCATCGCGATATCACGGTCTTTAGGAGCAACGTCATTCACTACACGGTCACCAATGTACATTTTGCCTTCAGAGATTTCTTCCAGACCAGCGATCATACGCAGGGTTGTGGATTTACCGCAACCGGAAGGTCCAACCAGTACGAGGAATTCCTTATCTTTAATATCAAGATTGATATCGATTACTGTTGCTTTATCGGAACCCGGGTATTTTTTGAAAATATGCTCTAAACGTACGCCTGCCATTGTATTTCCCCCTCGAGTCTATTATTGGAATAAAAAATCAAACGCTTTCTTGTACACTTATCTTACCCCAGACCTGGCCCGATGGCTATTTGCAAGGTTCACAAAAAACCTATTTTCTTTTCGTCACTTTATACAATAACATCGCCAACTTCACAATTGCGGCATCCCCAAAGCTGCGGACATCGGCACCGGTCTCCTGTTTGATTTTGTCCAGCCTGTAGAGCAGTGTGTTCCGGTGGATATACAGCTTCTTGGCGGTTTCACTGACATTGCAGTCCATTTCAAAAAAAGTCTCCAGCGTCAGCAGCATTTCCTTATCCGCCAGTACTGCCGTGTAATCGCCGATCTGGCCCAGCAGCTGTCTCCGCCGGTCATCAGGAATACTGTTAACCAGCCGCTCCATATGAAGCTCCCACGGCAGATGGATATAATCGCCTACCTGGAAGATCCGTCCGAGAATAATAGTCTCCCGCAGCAAGGCTACCGCTCCTGTCAACCCTTTGACCGGAACAATGGCCGGCGAGACCGCCAGATGAAAGACACCAACCCACTCACTGGCAATCAGTTCATGCAGCCCCATAGAAGTCTGTGACAGCAGATCCTCCTCACTTTCTTCCTCATCCTCTTTATCATCTCCGCCTGTGAGGAGTTCCTTGCGGGCCAAAATTAGCCATTCCTTATCCAGCAAGGGAATTAGCAGCACATCATTCTCAAAATAACTACGCAGCAACTTCATTAACGAACGATACGTCATTTGCGGATTATGAACATTCTCACTTACCAGCATGAAGGGAATCATATCCCCGAACAGCCGGCCCTTCAGCGAGATTTCATCCGGAATCTCTGCGTCGTCCTTCTCCTGCTCCAGTTGTGCGTTCAGCCAGCCGCTAAGCTGCCGCGCCTCCATCTCTCCTTCTTCTTTGAACCCGGTTGCCTTCAGTGCTACCGCAAAATTGCGTCCGGCGTAATTCACCAGCTGCAGCTCCAGTGGCGACAGCCCCTCTGTCTCTACCCACACTGCTGTAACACGGCCATCATTCTCATATAGGGGAACCCATAGGTAACCCTCATGAAGGACTGGCGGTTCCTGATCCTTATCCGTAGCTATACCAAAAAGTGAAGCGGAATGCTGTCTCCCCAGCTGCTTGATTCCGGTTCTCTTTCCGGTGAGTTGCTCCAATTTTTGCCGCAGAACCTCACTATCCATCATCACCATTCTCCACCACTTTTGCTTTTTTCGCTTATTTTATCATATTTTGCTGCAAAATGCGGAAGTAGCACTTCCGAACATACTTTGACGCTCCCCCAAAGACAAAAAAGGCCACCACCCTAAGGTGATGACCGTTTACTTAAGATGAGCCATGAAGGATTCGAACCTTCGACACCCTGATTAAAAGTCAGGTGCTCTACCAACTGAGCTAATGGCTCATAAAAAGGGATGGAGGCTGATGGATTCGAACCACCGAACACGTACGTGAGCAGATTTACAGTCTGATGCGTTTGGCCACTTCGCTAAGCCTCCATAATGGTGGCGCGGGAGGGAATCGAACCCCCGACACAAGGATTTTCAGTCCTTTGCTCTACCGACTGAGCTACCGAGCCATGAAACAAGCCTGAAACCAAAAAAATGGCGGAACCGACGGGATTCGAACCCGCGATCTCCTGCGTGACAGGCAGGCATGTTAGGCCAACTACACCACGGTTCCACAATTTGTTGTAAAAATGGTGCCGGCGAGAGGACTTGAACCCCCAACCTACTGATTACAAGTCAGTTGCTCTACCAGTTGAGCTACACCGGCACGGTGTAAAGTAACACAATTCAAACATAAAAATGGTGGAGGCTGAGGGGTTCGAACCCCCGACCCTCTGCTTGTAAGGCAGATGCTCTCCCAGCTGAGCTAAGCCTCCGGGTATGTATGGTAGCGGCAGAGGGGATCGAACCCCCGACCTCACGGGTATGAACCGTACGCTCTAGCCAGCTGAGCTACGCCGCCACACTACAAGTATTGGATTTATAATGGCGGAGAGAGAGGGATTCGAACCCTCGCACCGCTTACGCAGTCTAACCCCTTAGCAGAGGGTCCCCTTATAGCCACTTGGGTATCTCTCCAAATTAATGGTAGCCATGTAAATCCGCACAGGAAATTAATTCCTGAAAACTGAATCCGAAATGAATCTGCGTGTTAGAAATTTGGATAAGCCCTCGACCGATTAGTATTGGTCAGCTCCATGCATTGCTGCACTTCCACCTC
>NZ_JBHUKY010000049.1:0-14145 GCF_042684125.1 Paenibacillus rhizoplanae
CGCAACGTATTCGTTTCCTGCCTGCACCAGATCTTGCGGCTCTGGCAGCGCCTTCCGGTCTACCTTGCCGTTGGCCGTCAGCGGAATCCGCTCCACTTCCACCAAGTACGACGGCACCATGTACTCCGGCAGGCTGCGCTTCAAATACGTACGCAGCTCGGAGGCATCGAATCCCCCGCCACTCACCACATACGCGCACAGATAAGACTCGTCCTTCTCGTCTTTCCGGGCGATGACCACCGCTTCCTTCACGTCCGTATGCTGCAGCAGACGATGTACGATTTCGCCTGTCTCGATCCGGTATCCCCGGATTTTCACTTGCTCGTCAATTCGGCCCATGTACTCCAGATTCCCATCCGGCAGCCATCTCGCCAGGTCTCCCGTCCGGTACATCCGCTCCCCAGGTTCAAACGGGTTGTTCACGAACTTCTCCGCCGTCAGTTCCGGGCGGTTCAAGTATCCGCGCGCCAAACCGTCTCCTGCGATGCACAGCTCCCCTGGCACCCCGATCGGCTGCAGCAGGTTATAGCGAGTCACAATGTACAAAGCTGTATTTGTAATAGGTGATCCGATTGGCGGCAGAAGCGAGTAGCCGTTGTCTGCGCCCATCGTATAGGTCGATACGACATGGCTTTCCGTCGGGCCGTAATGGTTATGGACGAGCACATTCATATGGCGGGCCGTCTGAACAAAATCGTCGTCCAAAACGAGCTGTTCTCCGGCGACAATGAGATGTTCTATCGTTTCCAGCAAATTTTGGCACAGATTCCTGTCGGAAATGATGTACTTCAAATAAGCGGTCGGTAAAAAGACAGTACTGATCCTATGAGTACGTACGTACTCAATCAATCGATGGGGATTGCGCTTCGTTTTTTCGTCCGCAACGAACAGCGTGCCGCCAGATAGCAAGACGGAAAACAGCTCCTGCGCGCAAACGTCAAAGCTGAAAGCGGCAAACTGCAGCGTACGAGCAAACGCAAGCGCCGTTTTGCTCTTTTGAGATTCCAGCAAATTAACGATGCTTCGATGCTCCATGACAACCCCTTTCGGAGTTCCTGTAGTGCCTGAAGTGTAAATAACATAAAGCGCATGGCAAGATGTCGACAACGGCGGAAGGTTGGAAGTATCCGCATCGTATAAGCGGGAATCTGCAAGATCGAGCACCACGCCGGCATACCCCCCCGGTAAGGTTTCACAGCCAAAAGTCAGCAAAACATCGGTACCACTGTCAGCTAACAAATACGTGATTCGCTCTGCCGGGTACGACGGGTCAATCGGCAAATAGGCACCCCCGGCTTTCAGAATCGCAAGGATTCCCACGATCATCTCCACTGAGCGCTCGGCCATGATCCCCACGATCCCATCCGCTCCGACCCCTTGCTTGCGCAATACCCGTGCGAGCCCATTCGCCTTCGCGTTCAGTTCCCTATACGTCATTCGCACAGACTCGAATACGACTGCCGTAGCTTCCGGCGTTCGCTCCGCCTGTTGCTCGAACAGCGTGCAAATCGTCTTGTCCTTCGGATAGTCCGCTTTCGTGTCGTTAAACTGCTCCAGCAGTTGCAGCTTCTCTTCTTCCCCGGCCAGTTCGATCTCGTCTAGCCGCATGTCCGGTCTTGCCGCCACTTGCCCCAGAATGGTCTCCAAATGACTGATTACTCGTTCGATGTTATCTCTTCGATGTTCCGACGCATTGAAACCGATTTTGATGCCGAGCCGGTTCGAACGCAAATGCATCATCACGTATAATGAATAATTAGTATGCTCGAACATTTGAATATCCGTTACCCGAAAATCCTGATCATCGGATTGCCCGCTTATGTCATAGAATTCTGGGTAGTTCTGAAAGATAAAGAGGTGATCAATCAAGTTTTGTTTCATATCCGTTTGTGCTTGAATCTCGGCCAATGAAAGGTAATCGTATTTCTCCGATTCTAGCGCTCGCCGCTGCAACCCTTGGGCCGTCTCGATGAACGTGTCCGCGCGTTCGTTCGGGCTTAACCGAACCGGTAGCGTGTTGATAAACAGCCCTACCATGTCCTCGACACCGTCGATTTCCGCAGGACGCCCCGACACAACCGCACCGAACACCGCGTCATCGATATTATTGTAGCTGCGCAGCAACATGCCCCATGCCGTCTGCATTATGCTATTCATCGTAACCTGATGGCGTTTGCTCATTTTCGTCAAACGCTCGGTCAAGGTCTCCGAGAACGAATGATGAATTTCTTCCAGCTCGTACGCCCCATTGGCAGAAGAATTGCCGCTTGCAGGAATTGCCGCCCGCTGCTCGTATCCTGCCAAGTAGTCTCTCCAGTAGTCCAGCGCTTCTTCGCGATCCTGCTCCTCCAACCATTCGATGAACTGGATATAGGGCTTCACGGCAGGCAAATCGATCGCTTTGCCACTGCAAAGCTGCGTATATATATAGAAGAATTCTTTCAACACAATGCTCATGCACCAGCCGTCCATCAAGATATGATGGTGGCTCAAAACCATCTCGTACCGGCTCTCGTCCGTCCTTAATACCGCAATCCGCAGCAGCACATCATTCGTGAGATCGAATCCTTGTTCCCGATCCGCCCGTTTGAATCGTTCCATGCTGATCTTGATTTCATCTTTCGTTAACCCTATGTAATCTTCAAAAATAATCGAAGGTTTGCGCTTTTTAAGTACGATTTGCAAGGGTCTTTCTAATCCTTCGCACATAAACACCGTTCGGAAGATATCGTACCGTTCCATTAAGAGGGAAAGGCTCTTCTCCAGATGGGCTTCATGCAGCGACCCTTGAATCGTAAATGACATTTGTTCGAAGTAAGCGGACGACTGCGGTTCCCTTAACGCTTGAAAGAGCATGCCTGCCTGCATCGGAGACAGCGGGTATATGGAAACCATCTCGCCACTGCCGCTAATTGCCAACTGCTCCCGAAGTTTATCGAAAGTGGCAAGTGTCACTTGTTCGCTGCTAACATCGCTTGGGGTCAGTTCGGTCTCGGTTTGCTGCATGCAATGCGCGACGATCGAAAGCAATTGCTTCTTGTAATTGGCCAGCAAGGCTTGCATTGTGCTTTCACGGTACTCCTGCTGGTCGTACGTCACGCTCAGCGTCAGTTTTCCGTCGATCACGTTCCCGATAATGTCTAGCGCATAAGCCCGTTCCGACTGTGGACTCATTGAAGTCCCTGCGAAAAGTTCGGACATTGACATGGCGCCCGCATTCAATTCCCGATCCCATTGCCCCAAGTAGTTGAAGCTGATTTCCGGCGCCATCCCGCTTCCAATTCCGCTGTTCTCCGCTGGCGTCAAATACTTCAGCGCACCGTATCCCACGCCTTTGTTCGGAATCCCTCTCAGCTTCTCCTTGAACGATTTGACCCAGTTGGCTATTCCTTCCGCCTTCTTCAATTCAAAGACGACCGGATAAATACTCGTAAACCAACCGACCGTTCTCGTCACGTCCACGTTGTCCAATACTTCTTCCCGGCCGTGGCCCTCCAGATGAATGGCCAGCTTCTCATGACCCGTCCATTCCTGCATTGCTAAACCAAGCGCCGCGAGCAGCACGTCGTTCATTTCCGTCTTGTACGCATGGTGCGTTCCCGTCAGCAGGTTTTTCGTTTCCGTCTTGCTTAAGCTAATCGCCAGGCTGGTGCTGCTCCCGATTGTACAGACTCCGCCGCTTTCTCCATCTTTGGGCAGCGGCTTAACCTTGATGCCTTCTTCCTGCCGCCAATATGCAGCTTCCCTCAGCAGTTTCCGGCTCTGTGCATAGTTCCCCATCCGCTCCGACCATGTCCGGTACGAATGTGTTTTGCCTGGCAGCGCAACAGGTTCACCCCGCAGCCGCTGCTCGTATCCCGCCGCGAAATCCTCTAACAGAATCCGCCAGGACACCCCGTCTACGACAAGGTGATGGATCGCGATTTGCAGATGATCGCCGCTGCCTGTCCGGAACAATCCCAGCTGCATCAGCGGGCCGGTTTCCAGGTTCATCGCCTGCTGGACCTGCATCGCCTTCCGCTCGACCGCCGCGCTGACGTCCGCTTCTCCCGAGACGTCGAAGACCTGCAGGCGGAACGCTTGGTCTTCCGTCCCCCGGTTCATCTGTACGATCTTCCCTGCGGCCTGCTTATACACCATCCGCAGCGCATCGTGGTGCTCCGTCAGCTTGACTGCAACTTCCTCCACGAGCGCTTCCCGGAAACCGTCCGCGCGGTACAGCATCATCGCCTGATTCCAGTGTTGGCTTTGCGAGAATCCTTGCTCGAAAAACCAATGCTGGATCGGACTGAGCGAGACTTCGCCCTCCACGGCCCCCTGTTCGACCGTTGTCCTCAGCGCCGTTTGAATATATCCGCTGACTTCCTTGATCGTGGGATGCGTAAACATATCCCTGACCGCCAGCCTCAAGCCTTCCGAGCTTAACCTCGATACGATCTGGATCGCTTTGATCGAATCGCCGCCCAGCTCGAAGAAATTGTCTTGAATCCCGACCTGTCCAATTCGGAGCACGTTCTGCCAAATTGCCGCCAGCTTTGCTTCTGTGTCACTCCGCGGCGCGACGTATTCGTTTCCTGCCTGCACCAGTCCTTGAGGCTCCGGCAGCGCCTTCCGGTCCACCTTCCCGTTGGCTGTCAGCGGAATCTGCTCCACTTCCACCAAGTACGACGGCACCATATAATCCGGCAGACTAAGCTTTAAATACGCACGCAATTCAGAGGCATCGAATGCTCCCTGGCTCACCACGTAAGCGCTTAGGTAAGCATTGCCCTCGTTTTTCCGGGCGATGACCACCGCTTCCTTCACATCCGTGTGCTGCAGCAGACGGTGCACGATTTCGCCTGTCTCGATCCGATACCCCCGGATTTTCACTTGCTCATCGATCCGGCCCAAGTACTCCAGGTTTCCGTCCGGCAGCCATCTTGCCAGGTCCCCCGTACGATACATCCGCTTACCAGCCGCGAATGGGTTATCCACAAACTTCTCCGCTGTCAGCTCTGGTCGGTTCAAGTAGCCTCGCGCCAAGCCATCCCCTGCGATACATAGCTCGCCGGGTACCCCGATGGGTTGCAAATGGTTCGATTGATTTAATACATAAATCTGTACGTTCTGAATTGGTTTGCCGATTGCTGGAACCTCGCCCTCGGCTTTTACCCAGCCGCTGGTCGCGACAACGGTATTCTCCGTCGGTCCATAATTGTTGGATAACCGGTACCCGTAACTCTTGATTTTTCCTAATGCGTCGCCGCCGGTAAGCAGAGCGCGAAGAGAATGGCCGGGATGTTCTGTAATCTGCTCGTATACCGGCGTCGGTAGAAACGAGACCGTGATCCCGTTTTCCTGGTAAAACCCGCTTAACGCCTCGAGATCGGTACGAATATGCGGACTTACCAAATAGACCGCCGCTCCGCTCGTGAGGTATGGGAATATTTCCCATACAGCGGCATCAAAGCCGAATCCCGCGTACTGCGTCGCTCGATCCGTATCCTTCACTTCAAAGTAACGACAGTGCCATGTTGACAAATTGACCAGCGAGCTGTGCTCGACCATGACCCCTTTAGGCTGTCCTGTCGATCCCGACGTGTAGATCACATATACCAAATCATTCGGCCCACTTGCCGCTGGCAAGTTCGCGGTGTCGCCTGCGTACAGCGACACGTCCACCAAGTTCAGCACCTCTCCCTCATACGCCGACGGCACTTCCGCATCCCCATATACAAGCAGTTGTCTTGCGCCGCTGTCTTCCAGCATGTACGCGATCCGCTCCGACGGGTACGCCGGGTCGATCGGTAAGTACGCGCCCCCGGCCTTCAAGATCGCGAGAATCCCTACGATCATCTCCACCGAGCGATCCGTCATGATTCCCACGATCCGGTCTGCTCCTATGCCACGCGACCGCAATACCCGTGCCAGTTGGTTCGCCTTCGCGTTCAGCTCCCCATACGTCATTCGCGCAGACTCGAATACGACCGCCTCAGCCGCTGGCGTCCGCTCCGCCTGTTCTTCAAACAGCGCGTGGATCGTCTTATCCTTCGGATACTCGGCCTTCGTGTCGTTAAAATCTATCAACAATTTTGTTTTTTCTTCGGAAATAGTCAAATCGAGTTCATCGATCGATTGATGGGGATCTTGGATAATCTGTTGGATCAAATTCGAAATATGGAAATACATCAGAGTAATATCATCGTCAGAGAATAAATCGGTGCGATAATCGAAGTCCATTCTTAAATGATTTTTTGATTTCGTATGCTGAACTCTGACCAATAGTTCATTATCTTCGTGACCTCCGAAAACATGGTCTAGTTCATACTGGAACAAATCATTCGTAAAAATAGAAACCCTTCTAAATTCCATCGCTGTACGAAACAATGGATTGATTTGTTTGTAGTTTTGACGCAATTCATGTACAAGCAGATTAAAGGGGTATTTCTGACGCTCGGCGATAACGTTTTTTTTCTCAGAAACAGCTTGAATAAAGGATAATACGTCTTTTTTGCCCTCGATAGACATTCGAAACGGCACGGTACTTACAAACATACCGAGCATTTCTTGTTCACTAGCATTTGTTCGATTGGCATAGTACGTTCCGATCACTTGATCATTGTTCGAGGTCACTTTATGCAGGTATAAGTGCAATGCCGAAAAAAACATAGTAAAAGTAGTAATCTTATGTTCATCGCAAAATCTTTTGATGTCATCATACATCTCAGGCGCAATAGAAAAAGACTTTCTTTCACCTGCCGTGCTTTCAGACCATTTGCCATATAGAATATCCTGACTGTTGTAGGAAAAGGATTCGAATTCCTGCAGCCAGAATTCTTTATCCTGAATAAAACGATCAGATTTCTCGTACTCTAATTCATTATTGATAAATTCTATGTAAGATGGCTTTGTTTGGGAGGGAACACTGCCTCGCAATAATTCTTCATAAATATCCATAATTTCCTTTGCGATCAATTCCATTGAATAACTATCGCTAATAATATGATGTATTCGAATCAGAATAACACAGTCAACTTGACTTATTACAATCAATTGAAATTGAACTAAACCTATGCTTTCGAGAGTCATTATTTTTCTAGACTCTGCCGAAGTGTATGCATCAACATCCATCGTTGATCCATCGATCACTTTCAAATCAGCGACGCCAGAATTTCGAACATATTGTTCAGGCTCATTATCTTCAAAGACTTGGGTGCGAAGGATAGGATTTCGTTCAATCAAAAGAGAGATTGCATTTTTCAACAGCCCGTAATCTATGGAGCTAATTCGAGATTTTATTTCCAAGGAAAACAAAAGGGCACTTAATCCCGTGTTCGGCAATAATTTTTCAGTATTCCAAATTCTCTTCTGCGCGTTTGTTAATGGATATTTAGGTGAATTTAACATAAATAAATTTACCTCCCTATACTTATAGAATGGCTACACTGCCTCTACCGTTTTTTGGTGACCAAGGAGTAGGACAACCCCGGCTGATTCACCATAGTGCCTTTCTCTACGACTTTTCCCGTCATTTTATAAGTAAATGCAGTCGCATCCGCATGGATGGCTTAAACAACATTCCGAGAAGTGCATCTTTGCAGGTGAGGTCGCTCATTTGATCGACAGATGAATAACTGGAGACCAAGCGATGACATAAAAAAGGCATGCACGCGGTGCATTGCTGCGTTTAAAATTCAAGACTATGTCAGAAGTAATGAAAATCGAACATGTCCCATAGAGTACGCAAAATCGGCACATTTCCCTTGTGAACGCTCTTGGAAACGGGGTTGCTCAAAGGTTTGTCTCAAAACAATCACCGATAACTCAAAAGATATACTTTGAGAAGGTATTCTTTGTGTTTATTGGGATTACATCAAAAAGTAAGTTTTCCAACAAATTGAAAAATAAATATCTACTATTTTCATGCACCATGTTATAGGTGTAACTACAACATTTTACAACATACAGGTATAATTATACATGTTTCAGTCATATTTTGGAAGTGTATTTTTTATAATCGTACAATGTTATTCATAACGGTTAAACACCCTTATTACGGACGTTGCACCTCTTATTCGATATTAAACGCTTCGAAAGCTAATGCACTTTACATTTCTCTTGACTCATCTATTTGAATCTTTAGCCCTAGAAACCGCCTCTATTAGCTTGAATATACTTTTTTGTCATCATTGCAAATGTAAGCACAATATCATGTACATCTCCAGAACTTCTACTCTGAACTCCATAACTTTCAAAGAAATATCATCCGCTCATGGATCAATCATCCGCCCAAGATATAACCTGCAATGGCAGATTGATAAGATGTTACCGCCTGTGTTGTGTTTTCTTTGATTTAGGCCTTAGGTTTCTCATATTTATAACTATGATTAGATTTGGGGTCTTTAATTGATACTTATCAGGATCATTCATTCTTGATTGAATTGCTTATAGGTTAAGCCTTTGCAGCCTCTCGACAATGCTCACGACTGGTTTGCGACTTAAATCACAATCTACTCTAGAGTAAAGGGCTGGCCTAACCAGCCCCTCCTCATCAAACCGTACGTGAGGTTTTCCCTCATACGACTTTCCGATGTTCGTCATTCATGGGCATGCAGATTACAATAGCGTTTTTAGTCCATATTGGTTGGCAATATATTTAACTTCATTCAATGAACCCATCCATCTTCTGCGCTGTCTCTTCTTCGCATACCACCGTGTTAACCGTTGCAAAATGTACCAATCCAGCTTGGCTAATCTCTTTTGGCTATAATTCGTGTAGTAATAATTTCTCCATCCTTGAATCTTTGGATTGAGCCAGTCCACGTGTTCTTTGAACGATTTCACTCGTTTTCCTGGCGGTGCTAATCTTTCTTTGACCACCCCGCGAATACGTTCCTCCGCCTTTTTCGTTAACCACTGCTGCGTGGTGTAGTACACCTTGCCTTGCGATGTTTCTGCTTTGGTTTTCCAGTGATGCATCCCTAAGAAGTCGAATCCTTCGTCTCCTGTCCACAGTCCTACAATGCGGGTTTTGGTCGGGTGTAGGGTCAACTCCAGACGCTCCATAATTTTACGTATGAGTTCATACGCATGGTCGGCGTCCTTCTTGGTTTTACAGACCACCACAAGTAAGTAGCCCGAGGGAATCGCACCCTCAGGCCCTCTCAGAACCGGACGTGAACCTCTCGGCTCATCCGGCTCCCATTATCCAGCCGCAGGCAAAATGCCTAATCTCCAATGTGCAAACAGTTCAGGAAGGTTCTTTGCAAGTCGTCCCAGCCATCGAATAGCCCGTATCTTGTGGCGTGCCAGCTTCTTGTATTTCCGCCGAGCCCACACGACCAGGGCATCATTCATATGGCGCAGTACCGGGTATAGTTGCGATTTATAGAAGTGTCCGTAGTAGTTGATCCAACCTCTTATCGACGCATTAAACATCTGTGACAAGTCCTGTATTTCTTTATCTGGTTTCAGGTGCATCCGCCATCCTCTAATGGTCTGCCTCAACGCTTTACACGCTTTGTTACTTACTGCTGGCGTAAAGTTAATGAAGTATTTTCCAAACCGATTTTTGGAACGTCTTGGCCGAAAGGTGTACCCCAGAAAGTCGAACTTGATCTCGGGATGATCTTCCTTGCGGTCATCATCTTTGCAATAGACGATTCGCGTTTTCTTCGGATGCAGTTCGAGATTACAGACCTTGAATCTTACCTTAAGTCGCTCCAGCAGTTGCTCTGCCTCTGCTTTCGTTCGACAATGGATCACTGCATCATCCGCGTATCTTGCCCACGGGTTTTGGGAATGCTCTTTCGTCATCCAGATGTCAAACGTATAGTGCATAAACAGGTTCGCAAGTACCGGACTGATCACGTCGCCCTGCGGCGTGCCGGAGGTTCTCACCCTTTGGCTTCCGTCTTTCATTTGAAATGGAGCCTTAAGCCATCTTTCGATGTACAGGATAACCCACGGACAGTCCGTATGCTTTCTGACCGCTTTCATCAGCAACTCATGGTCAATGTTGTCGAACAGACCTTTAATCCTAAGTTCCGGCAATGGCTCCCGATCGACTCTGGCGAAGCCCTACATTTTGTATAAAAAAGAAACCTCCCACATACTAGGAGGCCACTGAAAAACTAGCCGTTCTTAGAAAAAGTAAAAAACGTATCAAAAAGACGACGCTATTCGGTTCTTCCGAATGGACGTCGTCTTTTTCTCACCTATTTCTTCAACTTTGGTTACTCCAAGAGTTTCAATATCCGTTTTAAATTAACAGTGAATATCGCCATGGCTCCTTGAATTTCCATGCCAACTAAACCCGAGGAAGATGCAACATCGTACCCGTGTCTGTGTTTGAGTTCGCTATTCTTGGCTTCTATTTTGTAGCGTTCTTTCGCTTTGGCCTTAAAAACTTCACTTTCCTGAAACACAGCTTGCTTGGCATGTTCGTTGCTCTTTATACTTACCGAGTAGGTCTTACTCTGGGCACCTTCTGTGTAGCACCCTTCCTTTAAAGGACATCGTTTACACTTTTCAATATCATAATAGTAGGTGTCTTTTTGGTTTGTGCCCTGGCCCTTTTTGCCTTGCCGTGCTCTTCGAATGGCCAGATGACCGGCTCGGCAAACATACATACCCGCATCTTTATTAAAATCGAATTCATCTTCTTTCCTTCGGTTTCCTTGCGTAATCTGTGGATTTAATTTGGCCACAAGTTCAATGCCTTGCTCCGTACTGTAAGCAATATTGTCTTTTTCTGAATAGGCCGTGTCTCCAATGACCGTCTCTACGCTCATACCCGCAGCTTTGCTCTTTTCAATGAGAGTTTGCAGTTCCTTCCCGTCGTTTCGTTCTCCCGTGGTAATGGTCGCTGCCGTAATGATTCGTTCTTCACTCATCGCGATATGGGTTTTGTACCCGAAAAATGAGGAATCTGCGCTTTTGTGGCCCACTTTGGCATCTGGATCGGTAGACGTCTGCAACTGTTCAACATCGTCAGCAACCGTTTCTTTCAACAGATTGAAGGGTTCTTTGACCTTGGGGAGTCCGGTAAAACGTCCGTCTTTCTCAATGACCTCAATCAGATCTTGGCAGTATTTAATTTCATCTTCCAGTACATTCGTAACGGGCTTAGCTGGAAAGGAACTTTTCATGGATTCATCTAAGGCATAGATTGCTTTTCGTACCTTTTTAGAACGTTCTCGCAGCAACTCTTGCGGACTTTTTTGGGTATAGCGGGCTTTCGTGTGGGTAGCATCGACAATAATGGATTTGCTGCGAATAATTCCTTGCTGAATGGCAATCTCCACCGTTTTGCCAATGAGTAAATCGAGCAACTTCATATCTTTCAGCCGCAACTTACGAAACTTGCTCAGTAAGCTAGAATCAATAACCTCTTCCTCCGGCGCCATATGTAGAAAAAACTTGAACGACAAATCGGTTCTGGAACGTTCCACGAGATCGCCGTCAGACAGGTCATAAATGGATTTAAGCAGTAGATATTTAAACATTCGGACCGGGTCTACCGCGGTTCGTCCATTATCTTGGCAATACCTTTCACTTAGCTCCTCATATACAAAACTGAAGTCCACCAACTCGTCCATGCGCCGCAGCAAATTATCTTTGGGAATGAGTATATTGTAAAGCTCGATATACGGGCTCAAGATAAAGCTTTGCTGCTCAGGAAGCATGAAGACCACCAGCCTTTGATTTAATTCTTTTATTTCTTTTATTGTATCGAAAAAAAGAGACATTCTTTGTGTCGAATGTCTCTTTCAGCTGTTTATGGACTTTTTCAGTGGCCTCCATACTAGGGAGGTTTCTTTTTTTGCATCTAAAAATTAAATTAAACAGAATATCTCATTTTAAACAACCTCATAGGCATATGCTTTTTGGTGTTTAATGTAATTACACACTAGTTTTCTACCTCAAATCCAACTTCCCTAAATTTCTTGAATAATTGAACAGCATAACTATCTATTTTTGATTTATCTATAAAAATAGTTAAATTACGCTTTGCTCTCGAACATCCAACATAGAATAACCTATAAGCACATAATGCACCATAAACCTGGCTTTCCTTAAAACATCCCTTAGCTGTTGTAACATTAGGTTTTGATAAATAGTCAAAATAAGATTTCCCACATAATTCTTTGAAAATCATATTATCCTTAAAATTCTCAATTAACTCCTTAATTTTTGCAACCAAATAATCTTGATGTTGCCCATGTAACGTTTTATTAATATCAGACAATTTAAACCCTAAATAATGAATTGTGGCGTTAATCCACTTAACATATTCATAATAAAAAGATTTAAACGAATTAAGTGAGATATCAGTGTAGCTCCACAATTTAAAGAAGCGGTACATATGTACTACCGGCGTTGAATTGCTATCTTCAGCAATAAAAAAAACAGTTTTGTGACTCTCGCCTTTAACACCGTGTTGGGTAGATACATTAGGAATTTTAAGGTAGTTAGCTAAAGCCTTGAATTCGCTAATTTCCACTTCCAAAACAGATGAATATTCTTCACTATCTAATATTGCATCAATGAAATCTAATTTTGCCAGACCTGTGGCCTTTAAAATAGAGATAATGGACTTGATGTCAAAATCATTATCGTCATTGTATAGATCTAAAATTAAATCCAAATTAATTTTTAATCGTCTCTTATCTTCGTGTTGGTATACTACACACGCTGCCTTGTCAAACATTTTTGGATTTTTCTTCAATACTTGAACAATACTACCTAGGTTTGCATTAATATAGTACTCTGCAATTTTATTTACTGCAAATAGTAACTTAATTAGAGGATCGGGATTCTCATTTGTTTGATCTATAAGAACATCAAGGGCGCTACTTTGTTGTATATATGAATACTTTTCCATTTTACTGAGTTTCCTATATAAATTCCCAGCGCCAATCGAGTCGAATCTTTTTTGATTTAGCAAGAATAGAAGTAATGCTTCAGGATATTTAGCTTTTTCTATATCCAGGCTTTTAGTAATATCATCACAAACTAATACTCGGGGAAGATGACTGGGTACAAGATCCATGTTTTGGGGTGAAGGCTCTTGTTTAAAGAGCTCATTGTTATACAATTTATTCAGAATATCCAGCACTTGCGGAATCGATCTATGATTTGTTTTCAATGCGATTGATTTGTTTAGTATAGACAACTCTTCTTCAAATGTCCCATCATAATTTTTATATATTTGCTGCATCTTGTCACCAAGAAAATATAGTTTTGTAGAGGTTCCATACACTGCTTCATAAAACATCTTGAGAACAGTAGCAGATGAATCTTGATACTCATCCAAAAATATTAACTGGAATTTTTGCGTTAATCTTCTTTTGACAACAGGAAACCTCTCTAAAACATTCTTAGCAAATGTAATTAAATCATCATGTGACAAACCACCATAATATAACGAGTTAAATTGTAATTCATTATAATATAGAGACTTTAAATTCTGTTGAATATTTTCATAATTTAGAGTTCCAAATTTATCAATATACTTTTGATTACTCGTTTCAACGCTTAAATTTCCTTCCAGATTAGCAATTCTCCTTTTAATATCATCACCATATACTTCAAAGTACAATTCAAGTACTTCAGGGTGTGAAAAATATATACTTATAAAATTATGGAGGAATGAATGTATTGTTGAATAATATACCCTAGGATTTTTGGTATCCTTTTTCAGCTCATCAGCTGCCCTATTTGTATACGTTATACAGAGAATATTATCAGCGGGATTTTCAACAGTATGATGAAGGATCATTGCTTTAATTGTTGTTGTTTTTCCGCTACCGGCAGGTGCGTTGACTAAGTAGATATTATCGACTATTGTACTAGCCATGTAAGCCCCTCCTTGATATAGTCGGGAAGCATATCCTCAGTTAAATTATTTAGAATAACAGAATACATAAAATCTGTCTTTCCGTTTGAAGTATGAGCAATAATCTCTCTCAATGTATAACTTCCACCTTCTTGAGGTATTGTATATTTTAAATTATCTAACTTCCGCAAGCTTATCCACTCAACACGTTCTTTCTG
This sequence comes from Paenibacillus rhizoplanae, assembly GCF_042684125.1. Classification (NCBI taxonomy): domain Bacteria; kingdom Bacillati; phylum Bacillota; class Bacilli; order Caryophanales; family Paenibacillaceae; genus Paenibacillus; species Paenibacillus rhizoplanae. The sequence goes on from NZ_JBHUKY010000049.1 coordinate 14,041, forward strand.
AACTAGTACAGCATCAGTCTTTAAATTGTGGATAAAGTCTTTTAAGTTTTATCCGCGCATCTTCCGTAGTGAATTGCCAATCTATGCCCCGTTGAGAGGTGTTAC
>NZ_JBHUKY010000050.1:0-34955 GCF_042684125.1 Paenibacillus rhizoplanae
CGGCCGGCAGCGGTGCGCTGCGCAGCAGCAGCGCGCAAGCCCGGCTGCGCCCCAGTGCGAGGCAGGCCTCGCAATAGGCGCAGCCGGCAAGGCCGCACGCGGCACAGGCCGTGCGGCCCGTGGGCACGCTGCCGCAGCGCAGGCAGCGCAGTGCTTCGCGGCGGCGCAGGCCCAGCCGCGCGGCGCCCGCAGGGCCCAGGACGGCGGCCGTAAGGCGCAGCCGTCCCTGGAGATAGGCGAGCTGCGCCGCAGCCCGCCAATTCTCGGCCAGCTCCGGGAGCTGCTCGGACACCAGTGCCTCTGCTTCACCCTGAAGCAGAGAACGCCCGTCCAGCGCCGCAACCAGCCGGTCAGCTCCCGCTACAAGCATCTCCATCGCACTCCTTCGTAAGCTGACCTGTTCGTTTCCTCGCCACCCCTCCCTCCTACTCCCCTGTTCATTCATCCACTCCTTCCCCTGCCTACCCATCTGCGTACTCTCCCACCAATTTCCTCTCGTATCCCGTTCATTCTCTCGCTCTCTCGCCCAGCCACGCCCCTCTTCATCCTTCCACTCACTTACCCCCGCCTTTCGCTCCCCATTCCATCCTCCAACCACTCTCCCCCCACGACCGCTCCATCCCCTGTCTTCCGGCAGCCTATACACCGCCGCCTCCTCGAAGGGCCAGCCCACTCCCCGCTCCCCTCCAGCCGCTTGCTCCGCCCGAATCTCCGTCTTCAAGTGGGCTGAGGCGTATTTCCTCCAGGCTGCCTCATCCCAGTGCTGCATCTGGTCGGTGAACCGGCAGGCCGCTGCCAGCTTCACCGCCCAGCCTAACGGCAGCGACCGGGAGAGTAGAACAACCCGGTCTCCCGATTGGCTTTTTCGTTCTGCCTGCTGACCTTTCCGCTCCGCCGTTTGGCTTTCCCAGTCTACCCGCTGACCTTTTCGTTCTGCCGCTTCATTTTCCCAGTCCACCATTCCCCATCGCCCAAGCCCCTCCGCCTCACCCGCCCACCATAATTCATCCACCGCCAGATTAAGCGATATCCGGGCCTGCCACTCTCCGCCCTGTGCCGCCACATACACAGCCACCTTCAATCCCATCGCCCCCTTATCTTTTTGAGCACACAAAAAAGCACACCGCCCCATTCCTGGAGAGTGTGCTTCACCCGTAACTTACATATTTAGCTGTCATTCGCCGTGCTTGGATGGGGATCTCCTGCTTCCCGGCAGCCGCATCATCCGCAGCGGCAACTGCGGCTCCTGAACCCGCAGGTCCACTGTAACCCCCTGCTGGAGCTCTACCCTGTCCGCGAGACCGAAGAACGGCACCGCAGGCGCAAATTCAATAGCTGAGTTGTGATAAGCCATCCGTGAGGCTACCGCCATAGTCCTGTCCTCTGAACCGTCATCCACCAAGGTAACCTGCAGGGGCCTGCCGATCCAGCAAGCATGAACTGCAAAGACCCTGAGATACCACTCCACCACGGCCTCATGATTACGGGTAATCAGAATATAGTGAAGCCGCTTACCAGTCCGTGCTGCTGCCCGGGTCTCTTCCCGATGATGCAGGAGTTGAACAAGGGCTGCTGCGGATGCATAAATAGAGATAATCCAGATTAACTGGGCGATCATGAAGATGCACCTCCCTCTTATACCCACACTATATGCCGGTGATAAAAGGACGGTGACAGCCCACTAGCGCGGGAACATTTCCCGCCAGTTCAACTTAGGGTACGTATTTAAGTTAGCATTTTGCAAAATTCGAATAGAGTGCGGACTGAAACAATACTATGGCTGCAGCACCTGGCTGCATACAAGTTATGTACCGTTTTATAGGATCATTAGGATTCTCCAAAACGCTCAGTTAAAAGTTTATGAGAGGAAGCTATAAAGTTACCCAGCCATATTTGATAGAATTAATTACAGCCTGCGTGCGGTCGTCCACTTCCATCTTTTGCAGAATACTGCTGACATGGTTTTTGACCGTCTTCTCACTGATAAACAGATACTCCCCGATCATCTTGTTACTCTTGCCCTCTGCCATCAAGCGCAGCACCTCTGCCTCACGGCGGGTCAGCGGATTGTTGTCGCCTGCGACGAATTTGACACCGGCTTCCTTCACGGCCGTCTCGGCCATAGCGCCAGTCTCGTTAAGATACGTCATGCGCCGCAGCTGATTAATCAGCTTGCCGGTCACCTTCGGATGGATAAAAGCATGCCCCTCGCATACAGAGCGGATCGCATTAATCAGCGACTCAGCTTCCATATCCTTCAGCAGGTATCCGTTCGCCCCCTTGCGCAGCGTCTCAAATACATAGCTTTCATCGTCATGAATCGAGAGGATAATCACTTTGACATCCGGGAACATTTCACGCAGCTTTTGCGTAGCCTCCACGCCGTTCTCAATGGGCATATTGATATCCATCAGCACGATATCCGGCTTGTTGCCGTTGCAGAATTCAAGCACCTGGATGCCGTCACCGCATTCGCCAATGACCTCGATGTCATCCTCCATATTCAAAATACGCTTGAGCCCTTCACGAAACAATTGATGATCATCGGCCAAAAGAACTTTAATGGGCGCTTTGCCAGAGTTTTGGTTCTCCATCACATTACTCCTTTCCCTTTTCCACATTCGTCGGAATGTGAATTACGATTGTTGTGCCCTGGTTCTCGGCTGACTGTATTTCCATTCTTCCCTCCAGCAATTCCACGCGTTCGCGCATACCCACCAGACCGAAGCTTTCCCGGTTGGCTTGTTCACTGATTTTTTTTACATTGAAGCCTAAGCCATTGTCTTTCACGACAATCTTGATCAATTGAGCCTGATAAGTAATCTCCACCAGTACGTAGCTCGGATAAGCGTGCTTCGCCGCATTGGACAGACCCTCCTGCACCAGCCGGTATACCGCCGCTTCCATCGCTGAGGACAAACGGTGCTCCTTCCCCCTGGTTTCAAAAGAGGTTCGGATCTTCGTCTTCTCCTCATAATCATGCACGTACTTCCGCAGAGTCGGAATCAGCCCCAAATCATCAAGCGCCATCGGACGCAGGTTGAAAATAACCTTGCGCATTTCTTCCAGGCTGTATCTTACCTGCCCCTTTAAGTCTATTACTTCGGCTTGTACCAGCCCAAATTCCTGCTTTACCAGCATTCTTTCTACAATTTCCGTCCTTAGGACTAGATTCGCCAGCATTTGAGCAGGACCGTCATGAATTTCCCGGGCAATTCTTTTCCGTTCCTCTTCCTGAGCCAGGATTATTTTGAGTCCGATCATCTGACGGTTCTTCGCAGATTCGACAATTCGCGTCACTTGACCTAGTTCTCCAGACAGATATTCCAGGACAACGCTCATTTGCGAACCAATCGATTCGGCACGTTCTACAGAATTTTCGACACTGCGAACCCGCATTTGCAGTTCATCGCGTCTGTTCCGCAGATAAGCCTCCCTCTCCCTGGTCATCATCAGCTCAAGCTGCAGTTCTGTCGCCTTCTCATAGGCAATCCGTATGTCCTTCTCCGTGTAGCGGACAAAATCCCGGCTGACCTCTGTCAGCCGGATTCGGGAGCGGTGGTATTGTTGCTCCAGCTTGTCTACCTTTTGCAATGTTTCATCCGTTTCTTCCATGACCCGCTGCAGTTCTTTGTTGAGTGCAGCAAGCTCATCCCGTGCCACCTGCAATATTTCGAATATCTGATACTTGCTGCTCTCCATCACGTCGATGGTGTTTTTAATCACCCGATCTATCGCATCGGCTTGAAATTCCACGGATGCTTGCCCCATTTCTATCGAATCGTATTAAAGGCTTTCCTTTATACTAACATATCACGATTCGATAGTTACGGTCTTAGTGTTCTGTTCCCATTTTACAGTCAGTCCAAGCTGTTCTGTCACGAGTCGAAGCGGTACTAAAGTCCTGGCATTTAGGATCATAGGTGCTACTTCAGCACTCTGCCGCTTCCCGTTCAGCACGAATTCCTTCTTGTTCACGGTCAGATCCAGCGCCTTGGCGCCGCGAAGGACCATAATCTTCTTGGTCTTCGCATCCCAGACTGCATTGCCGCCGAACGCGTCCAGAACATATTTTATCGGCACATACGTACTGCCGTCCTTCACGATCGGTGCGACATCAATCGGCCGCTTGGTGCCGTTAACCGTCATCGCCTTGCCTCCAATGCTCATCGCCGCTGTCCCTTTGGGCAGTCCCGCCTCACTGGAAAGCGATGGCATCACAAAGGAAATATTATCAAAGGCCACTGTCCCTGTCTTGGCCCGCTCATCCTGGCCTTCTTCTACATTTACCACGTAAAGTCTCTTAAGGGAAGCTGGGAATTTAATCCCTGAGCCGGACAGATCGATATTAAGCGTCTTCCAGCCGTTCCAGTCGATGACTTTCGCCAGATCAATATAGGCCGTCTTTCCGCTGGCATCCGTCAGCTCGGCACGCATCCAGTTCAGGCTCATGTCCCCCATCACATCGACTGACATTGAGGTTGCCGCCGCCGGAATATCCTTGCCTGTTGTACCGTTGAACTGGGCGTATGCGTACATTTTGCCGGTGCCTGCACTCATATCATAGCTAAGCGATAAGACCTTCGAGCCTGCACGCTCTGCGCTGCCCGCAACTACTGCTGCTGTTCCAGTGACGCCTGCCGCATTGGTAGTGAACGTGAACGGATAATTGGCATTCTCGAAATCCTCCCACGCCGTGGCAGCTGCAGTAGACAAAACAACCGCCGTGCTGAAGCCGTCATAGCGGGCAATCGCATATCCGGTAGTTACGCCAGGATCGACCGCCTCCACCTTAAGCTTGCCGTCCCCCACACTTCCCTTGAAGCCGATAAACTCCCACTTCAGTGCGGTTGCCGGAACAGCTATCGTTGCTCCGCTCTTCGACACTGCGCTAACCGGAACCGATACAGTGGCCCCGGCTTGCAGCGGTGCAGTTGCTGTACCGGCAATCAGGCTGGACAAGTCTTCTCCGCCCAGAACGGTGACCTCGGTCTCGGCACTCGCTGTTCCGCTGGTCGCCTTCAGCTTCACGGTTCCTGGCTTGACTGCCGTGGCTTCGCCCGCATTCACAGTCACACTGCCGCCGCTGGCGGTCCAGGCCGGGTTAGCTGCCGCTACATCCACCGGATTGTAATACGTATCATAGCCCTTCAGGGAGTATGTGGCCTTTTGTCCGATTAACAGCACCGAACTTCCGCTGATCTTGATCCCTTTCACTTCACCTTGCGGAGCAGAAGTATATACCCCTACGCCGTTAACGATTGTGCGCTGCTCCTTGCCGTATTCGGTATTGAAGGTAAGTGTAGTCGAGGTTTCAGCCAGCGGGCGGTCTACCATCGTTGTAGAGCCCCCTCCGTCCAGATTAATCCCTTTCCACACCCCGATATTCGTCATGAAGGATTGCAGCTCTGTCAGTGACAGACCCGCACTATTGCTGTTTTTCTCGGCTGCAATGACATATACATACCTGCCATCCTGGGAATAACCCAGTGCTGTACGCGCCCGGTACCCGCCAATGCTGCTTGTGGAGCGCGAGAACGACGACGCCTTGCCGTTATTGACCAGAATCGTATGCCCCCCGATCATCATCTGCAGCGTGGAAGGATCAAGCTGCTGCTGGGTGGTTTTGGAGCGGAGCACATAGGTACTGTTCAGCTTCTGTCCTACTACCAGATGAGCCTTAACAAACTGCGCTGCCAGCCCGTGCGTCCGTAGAATATAGGCCCCTTTGGGTACGGTCACCGGCAGAGCTGAATCCAGCGAGATCTGGGTAATCGTATCATTCTCTACCAGCACCTCCGTTGGTGTAGTAGAGCTGCCCTTAGGCCGCTCCAGCGCTGTCCAGGCATCTGTATAGATATAAGCAGCATTAGCATGACTGTAAGTGGAGCTGCCGCCTTCGGGATTGTAGGCCCCTTTGTTGACGCCGGACAGCGGGAACTGGGAACCATCCTCTGCGGTCAGCATCCCCTCAAACGTATATTCATCAATGATAGGTTTACGGTCCTTGGTTACTGCAAAAGCGTACATTCCGTTCAGCTGTGAAGGAGTAGACACCAGCACTCCGCCGGATACCTGACCGCCAATCGGTGCACCTTCTCCGCCGGTATTGAAGTAATCCCCGTTCACCGCCGCGACTGCTCCTGTCTCCGCCGCCATTCCCCCGGTGCTCTGCCGTGTCGTCAGATTCCCGCCTTTGCCGGTCATTACATCTAGAGAGACATAAGGATTATTCAGATCGACACGAATGACGCTGGCCAGTCCTGTCGCACTCTTACCGGAACGCACCGTGGTAAATTTATATTTCATCATCATCGCACCGGAAGTAACAACCTCTTCACTCAGTTTTGTCGCCGAGAAGGACGCTGCTGCTTGTGCTACCGGCGCAGGGCCTGCGCCCAACCATCCGGCACCCTCACTTCCGACAACCGGCATGATCCAGATTACACCCGCCAGGGATGCAGCGATCCATTTTTTAGCAGGCGACCATTGATTTCCCCGTGTTTGCTCTGTACTCTTTTTCCCCATGTCAAGCTCATTCATTTCAGTGTAACTCTCCCATCTATTTGTACTCTTCTACCTCGCTATCAAGACCTGAATATCAGTTCATAGTAATAGACTATACCTTTAATAGACTGAATTCAGCGCGAAAAGTTGCGAAAATTGGAGAGAACTAGCAGGTTTTACCGGCTGGGCGGAGTCACACTGGGGCGGTCATGGCATGCCAAAAAAGCACCCGGCCATAGACCGGATGCTCTGCTTAACTATACAATTCCCTTATTTTTACAAATATCCTGCTGTCTTCAGCATCCGCTGCAGCATGACCGCCGCCTGCCCTCGGGTAGCATTGCCTTGCGGCTGGAATTGCGTGGTGCTGACACCTTGAATAATTCCCGCCTTAACTGCCTTGGCTACAAATTCAATACTCTGACTTAGAATTTTCGACCGGTCCTTGAACGGGCTGAGCGTATCTATAACCGATGCACTCAGTGTTACCGGTTGCCCCGTATACTCCAGAGCCCTTACCATCATAATCGCCATTTGCTCACGGGTAATCTTATCCTCCGAACGGAAGGTCCCATCCGTATTGCCGTTGATGATGCCGGCTTTGGCGGCGGCTTCTATGAAGTCACTCGTTTGTGTAAAGGGACGTACATCCTTGAATTGAGAAGCTCCACCGCGTACTGCCTGTAGGCCTAGCCCCCGGCTGAGCATCACTGCGAACTCGGAGCGGGTGATCGGCTGATCAGGCTTAAACGCAGTTCCATAGCTGCTATCGATGATATTTTTGGCGGCCAACTCTGCTACAGCAGTCTTACTCCAATGGGAGGTCATATCTCCAAAGGTACGCAAGGAAATGAACACCCCCACCACCTGGTTACCATTCGTGCGTGCACTAACAACGCTATTACTGCCCACTATAGCAATTTGGGCCGGCAAATAAATAGCATCATTGTATGTCGAATCTACTCCGGCAGCCATCGTTTGTGCAGAGTTCAGTACAGCAGCATTGCGGACAGTGTATTGTCCTGCTACATTTAACTCCTTGGCGTTAGAATAGTTATCTTTAATAGAACCGGTTAGACGTAAATCTATAAGACCGGTAACGTTACGCATAGCCTGGCTTCCGATTTTTTGTTCGAACGAATAGAACGTTCCGCCTGGAACACTCTCCATACGCAGAACAAGTGAGACCTTACTGATATCTGTCCCCAAACTAGCAATTAGCGAATTTACATCAATATCGCTTAGTTTTACACCATACATATGATCTCCATACCGGATGATCAGTTTTGCATTCTTATTGCTTGCGGCAACATCCGATAGAGCTTTTAACGGAACGGTAACATACGCTGACTTCTCTGTAGAAGGAACCTCGAATACCAACTCATCTGCACCTGCAAGCTTCAGATATTGATAACTGGCAGCCATACGCTCTGCATTCAGATCATATCTTTTAACCATTTGTTTGTAGACCGAAAGATCTGTAACCGCAAGAGCAGAATCACTCTTCAGTAACGCGTACTCCTTGCCAAACTCACTGGCAGGCAGAGTTCCCAGATAAGAAGGGCGGCTTCCATTGCCGGTTACACCAGTGGTCAGATTCTGAACAGACAATGAATTGAAGGACGGAAGCGAGTTACCATTCGTGTCGGTAATCATCCCCGCACCGGAGAGATAAGAGAGCTCCACCTTTTGCCCGGCCGTTACTGCTTGCGAGAGATTTAATTTTAAAAGAGTGCCGGACAGACTGAAATCCTGAACATCAATGCTGCTTCCATCCGCCTTAATCCCAAACTGATTGGCATACAATTTCGAAGATGACTGCATGCTCTTGGTAAAGGTAACATTAAGTTCAGTGCCTTTCACTGTAGCTATGCTGATCTCGGATACTACCGTGGCTGAAGTTACAGACACTGGCTGAAGATCAACATAGGCTGCACGATTTCCATTCAGATCACTAAGTCCAAGAGTACCTGGAACATAGGATACCGTCACCGTTCCGCTTAGCGGCAATGCATTTTGAAGGGTCAATGTAGCCTGTGTACCACTCACCGATACATTGGTAACATAGTTTGGTTTGCCGCCAACCAGTACTGAGAACTGGCTATTCATCGGTAAATTAATCGTAGACAGACCTTCGTTATAATTCAAAAGTATCTTATTGCCCGCTCCTGTCGCATTCTGGAACACCGGCGGCACATTATCCTTACTATTACGGATGTTAAACTCAGCGAAGTTTGCAATATTTTGCCCCAGAGAGCTGACCAGCGGATACGAACCGGCGTAGTACGATACCCGCACCGACTCCGAATTGCCTACCTCAGAACCTACATTTAAATATAGGGTGTTGCCGCTGGTACTGATAGAATTCACCCCAAGCGAATACCCGTCAGTCGTGACCACAAACTGTTCATATGCATATGGAGAGACCGTTTTGAGCGTATCATTGAAGGTCAGTGTCACTGTTCTGCCGGTAATTCTGCCTTCTTTGGGCGTAGGGAGCGCCGATTCTATAGTATTGGTGATCTGCTGTCCAGAAAAGGTAGGCGCAGCATTCCCGCTCGTATCCTGAATCGTCCGCACACCGCCGGTATAGCTGATTTTTACATTCTGGCCTACAGCTATGCCTGTGCTAATCACTACAAATACACTGTCTCCTTGAATATAGGCACTTTCAATATTCCGGGTCTCCTCATTGACGGTTACCCCGAAGCTGGAAGCCAGCAGAGCCACTGAAGCATTAAGCGTCTCATTATACCTCAGGCGGATCGTCCGGTTGTTCTCCAGCACTGCGCTTGTCAGCGCCGGGGGAGTCTTGTCTATGGCCACCGTGCGGAAGCTCCAGGACTTGGTACCGCTTAATCCCTCATACTGCACACTGGGGTCAGCGGCGTCCGTGAACGTCCCTTTGGCAATGTCGATATAATAGATCGTATCCGATTCCAGCACTGCGGACGGCTTGATTAAAAATTCCTTGGCAGAGGCACCCTGCTGGACTGTCACTGCCACTTTAGAGCCATTGCTTTTGTATAGAACAACCCCGTTCGTGACGGTGTTATTATAGACAACATCCCGGTTGAAATTAACCGCAATCGTTTTGGAAATATCTACCGACTCACTGCGGTCCGCTGGTGATAACGCGGCTACAGACAGACTTGTCAGTGAGGCTGTCGTGAACGTCCAGGAATATGGGCCTGAAGCCGGAAAGATATGACCATCCTGATCATAAAAAGCCCCTTGCGGTATAGTAACGGTATATAAAGTCCCGCTGAGTAGCGGTGAAGCTGTGGAGGCTGGCAACAGTGTAATTGCCGAACTTCCCCCACCGGTAACATTCGTTGAATTGACATTCAGCCATCTTGTTCTAGGGTCCCCTTCTGCACCTGGAGAGACTGAGATCACTCCAGAAGCCGGACTCATCGGGCGGTCGAAGTACAGCTTAAGGGCTCCACTAACCGATGCACCAAAAGAGGCGTTAGCCGGAGCCGTAGATGCAGAGATAGTCCCCGTGCCGATCGTGGAAAAGCTCCAGCCGCTGCCGCTGGCTATCCCCTGATAGGTTGTATTATTGGCATCCTTGAATGCATACCCATCGATAAGCACATAATAATTCCCGCCGGACGGAAGCTTATTAGCCAGCGTCAGCGTAACCGTTGTGGAAGAATCTGCACTCTGGAAGGCTACCCCAGCTTCTCCATCCCTGATCGCAAACTCCTGTATAACCGCGTTATCTGCTGACGAGAGCAGCCTGACACTGCCTCCCCCGGCTGTAAGCACTCCGGATAAGCGTATACTCAGCTCCGTTAAGCTTGCAGCCTCTATCCTTGAATTGATGGCCGGAGACATGCTGCTTGCTATAATCGCCGGATTCACCTCTGGAGCTGTCGTGAACTTCCAGCTTGTTGCTGCTGATTCATTACCTGCACTATCCTTGAACAGCCCCTTAGGCACACTTACGCTATATGTTTTGTAGGGAGCGAATTTAAGGCTAGAGCCTAGCTTGATCTCATAGCTTGCCGAGTTTCCGATCAGTCCTGCACTCCCGATTGCAATTTCGGTAAATACCGTTTCGGCATTTACATCTGTAATGGTGATTTTCCCGGCTTGCGGGATCACCTGACGGTCAAAGCTAAGCCCCAGCGAAGCCCCGACATTTACAAAGGCAGCTCCATTCGCAGGAGAAATGCTGATTCCAAATTCCGAAGCGGCGTATACCGCTGATGTATGTATACCGATAGCCGGACTGCCCAGACCAAGCAGCAGATTGCCTGCAATGATAATTGCCGTCCCTATTCTTAATTTCTTTTTCATTCTTAAAAAACCCCTTTCAGCCCTTCCAGCACTTCTTGTATTTGTATACTGTTATATTTCGGCTAAAGGGCTTCCAAAGTTTAGAAGATGACGGTTGAGGGCACATCGGTTTTACTCTTTTCACAAAAAAAAGCCCACACAGCAGCCTCTTCATGAGGACTGCGATATGGGCATACTTTGCTTGCATTATATTAGCTCGTTGCGCCAACTATTTCTTGTTAAACGCCCGCCTGGGCTTTTAACAAATCCGCCTTATCCAGGCGTTCCCAAGGAAGGTCCACATCTGTACGGCCAAAATGTCCATAAGCTGCTGTCTGTCTATAGATAGGCTTACGCAGATCCAGCATCGAGATGATTCCCGCCGGACGAAGATCAAAGTTATCGCTGATCAGCTGAACCAGCTTCTCCTCACTGATCTTACCCGTTCCATATGTATCCACATTGATCGATACAGGGGTAGCAACACCGATAGCATACGCCAATTGAATCTCGCACTTGTCGGCAAGACCGGCAGCGACCAGATTCTTCGCTACATAACGGGCAGCATAGGCAGCAGAACGGTCTACTTTGGTCGGATCTTTACCGGAGAAGGCTCCGCCGCCATGACGGGCATAACCGCCATATGTATCCACAATAATCTTACGTCCAGTCAGACCGGCATCTCCTTGAGGACCACCAATAACAAAGCGGCCAGTAGGATTGATGAAGTATTTAGTGGCTTCATCCAATAGTTCAGCTGGAACAACCGGAAGAATGACATGCTCTTTGATGTCTGCCTGAATTTGCTCAAGGGTAATTTCTTCTGCATGCTGAGTAGATACTACGATAGTATCCACACGCACCGGCTTGTCGCCCTGGTACTCAATCGTAACCTGGGTTTTGCCATCCGGACGCAGATATTTCAAAGTTCCATCTTTACGGACCTCCGCCAGACGCCGGGCAATCCGGTGAGACAGGGCAATCGGAAGCGGCATAAGCTCAGGCGTCTCGTTCGTAGCGAACCCGAACATCAGACCTTGGTCACCGGCACCAATGTTAGCAGTCTCTTCATCTAATGACGCAGGGTCCCGATTCTCAAGAGCAGCGTTTACACCCTGGGCAATGTCTGCCGATTGCTCGTTCAAGGAGCTAAGGACAGCACAAGTATTATAATCAAAGCCAAACTTCGCGCGGGTATAGCCAATTTCCTTAATAGTATTACGTACGATTGCCGGAATATCCACATATTCAGATTTAGTGCTAATTTCCCCGATGACAAGCACAAGACCTGTTGCTACAGCTACCTCACAAGCTACACGGGCATTAGGATCGTTAGCAAGAAATGCATCTAGTACCGCGTCGGATATCTGATCACAGATTTTATCGGGGTGTCCCTCCGTTACGGACTCAGAAGTAAACAGATGACGCCCTTTGATCGACATATACAACAACCTCCCATATTGTTGATCTGACACTGTATTCAAGGGGGCTCCCTAGTAGATAACAGGCCAAATATAAGTAGTAGAATAATAATGGCCAATGCCTGTTTTATTCAAAAAATGAACCTTTTCCGAATGGAAAAGGTCTACGGCCTTCCTCAAAAGTCATATTATCTTATTTACCGGGTGCTGTCAATTGAAGCCAGTTATGCGAAAAGAGACTGCTCGGCCTGTTTGATCAACCTCTTTGTGATTTCCCCGCCAACAGATCCATTATCTCTAGAGCTTAGATGCCCCAGATAGGGAGTTCCTCCAGATGCGCCTGCTCCGCCAATTGTCCCCAACTCAGAAGCAAACTCCGTATCCATTCCCCCGCCGTACGAAGCCCCATATAATCCGAATTCAGAAGCAATTTCATATTGCATTTGTTTCAGCATTGCCCGGCTCTCTGGTACCACTGTGCGATTTGTACGTGCCATGTTACAGCACCTCCTGCGAATTTTTTTAAGATTACAGGTGGTATTGTGTACGAATTCGAACGGCCTGAGTCAGCGCAATGTTTGTCAGCTGTGGGAATGAGTTCCGGGGTATATGGAGGTCCAATATAGGGCATTCTTTATATAGAAAGAAAAATGTCGATTGAAGAGTACTTAAATCAGGTTGTAGTTTATTTCAGAGTATATGCACCACGGACCATAACAACGATTTTCATCGTCTGACCGTTCTGAACTGCGATTCCACGGCCATCCCGTGGGAAAGATAACAGATGATTCGTAGGCGCAGCGACACCATTCGCCAAATCGACACCATCCGTCAAATCAGCTACCCCATTAGCATCCTGGGAATAGATAACCGCTTTGCCGGCACGAACAATGAATTCTGCACCTGCTCCAGCAATAAGAGTCTGGCCTGGCTTCACATCAACAATTTCACTGGCATTGCCAGTATTGCCTGTATCACCCGACCCGGAAGCTGGCGCTTTGGTAGGAGCTGTGGTTGCAGCCGGTGCATTAGTTGCTGTAGCGGCCGGAGCCTGAGTAGGCGGACTTAGGGTCCCACCCTGCAAAGCCTTCTGAATCTGCTGGTCCACATAGCTCTTGGTAACTACCGGGTCCTCTGCCGTTCCTGGCTGTGAACCGACACCGGCGCCTTCAGCCGTTAAGTTAAGCATGGAGCCTGCCCACAGCCCACCCGCCAGCAGCACTGCCGACATCGTAACTTTCCAAGCCGTCTTCAAATGTGATTCCTCCTCATTTCGGGATAAATGGCTATAAAAAAAGAATAGCCTCCGAAGAGGCTATTCTTTGCTTCGGTAAGGAAGCTTTAATTATTTACCGCTCAATTCTGTACCAGTAACAACTGGGTTACCAGTGATATCAACGATTTTGGAAGTATCTTTCACCTTAACGGTGATTTCGTTGATGTAGTTAGCGCTCAGGTCAAGCTTACCACCAGCGGCATCTTTCACGTAAGCAACAATGTTGCTTCCGTTAGTATTAATGCTTTCACCGAAGTAAAGAACATCAGCACCCTGGTATTTACCAGCTTTAACATTGAAGGTTACATAGAACTTGTTAACATCTGTACCAGATGTGTTACGAGTGCCCATGCTTACTTCAGAATCACTAACAAGTACGTTGTTAATCTTGAACTCGAAGTTATTAGCATTCAAAGTTCCAGCATTTTCAGGATCAGCTACCACGTTCTTGATTTTTTCAGAGAATTCAAGAATCAGGGACTTACCATCGTTAGCTGCTACTGCAGCCGATTTGAATGTTGGTTTAACTCTGTCTGTCAAACTAATTGGTTGAGTGAAGGCCACAACACCATTACCGGCAGTATCAGCAATTCCACTTGCAACAAATTTGTATTCCTTAGTTTCGCTGATTCCAGAACCTGGGAACTCAACTACTGCCACAGCTTCAGTTGGTGCAGTATTAGGACCTTTACGAGTTTCGATTGTTACAAAAGCACCCGTAGGCAATGCCTTGCTATCCAATGTGTAGCTATTAACATCTTTCAGTGTCGAAACATTCAGACCACCAGCGTCTTTAGCATACACATAAACAGTTACAGTAGAATTTTCAAGTGTGCTGTCATTACGAGTAATAGCAGTTACTTCTGGAGCTACTTCGTCAGTGGAGACGGAATTCCCAGTAAGTGCCTGTACAGTTGCAGCCAATGAGTTCTTAGCGAAGGAATCATCTGTTACCAAACCTTCAGGAATACGAAGGGTATGAGCACCAGTGAATTCTTTAGACACTTGATATGTCACAGACTTCTTGTCGCTTGAAAGCACACCGCTACCGGAAGCAATAGTTGTTGTAACAGCACCAGTAGAATCACTGATCAATGTCAATGTTTTACCAGAAGCTGGGGACAGTACTTTCTCGGAGAACTTAACAACAAGACCTCTATTCGAGTAAGTCACGCTAGTTACTGTTGGAGCAACTGTGTCTTTTGTGAAAGTAATAGCTTGGGATACGGAAGTACCCAGAGTGTTACCAAGCGTATCCTTAACACCAGATCCGAACAAGATAGAACCAGTGAATGTAGTAGTGGACATTGAGCCCAGTGGGGATCTCAAAGTCACAGTTGCATTATCCGAAGTGTTTTCGATGGAGAATACACCTTTGCTTTCGCCATTAGCATCCAACAAACGAACGTTACCTACGAGGGAATCGCGGCTAACTTTCTTGTCAAATACCACTTCAACATAACGATCACCTACTGGAGTTACGCTTTTAATTACAGGAGCATTAACATCAGAAGTAACAGTTACAGATGTTTTAACTGGGTTTGGAGTAGCAACATTTCCAGCAAAGTCAGAAACGTTTGTCAAGGACACATCATAAGTTTGGCCACTAGTCAAAGTACCAGTAGTCAGAACGAAGGAATCATAAGTGTCGCGAGCTACGCTTGCAGCAGCACCATTCACATAAGCAATCAGACCAGAAAGCTTAGTAGGTTCACTCATTTTCACATAAACCTTATTAGTTGTAGACTTAGCAACAGCCGTAACAGAAGTTACTGTTGGAGCAACAACGTCAGCAACATTGATCAGATCAGTGAAAGTAGGAATTTCTTCGTTTCCAATAGTTCTAACTTCTTTGCTTACAACTACAGTGTATTGACCTTTAAGGTAGTTAACTTCGCCAGGAACTGTCAGCGTAGCTTCAGTACCATCAGTGTTAAATACAACTTCAGCATTGTCAACTACATTAGCAGTTGTCGATACTTTTACAACTTTAACTACATCATCAATCAATTTGCCATCAGATACAACGGAATCTTGGGAAATTTGACGATTGAACTTCACAACCACTTGCTTCGAGTTAGGAGCTGTAACGGAAACAACCTTAGGAGCCTGCAGAGTTACTTTTGCAGTGTAGTCCTTTTCAAGGTGTTTGAAGTTGATTGTTGTTTCAACGCCTGCTACCAGAGCAGTTGTCAATTCAACGTTTGCAGTTGTTTTGTCAGAGAAAGTTACAACTACTTTGGTTGGGCTTACTGCTTCAGCAGAAGCTACAGTCAATGTAGCAACTTTACCGATTTGATCAGCTGCATAAGCTGTTTGTACTACCAGAGCACGGTCAGCATTAGATTTGAAGTTTACATCTTTAGCAATCAGACCAGCGTTGATAACTGCTTGTGCATAGCCTTTAGCCCATACAGATGCATTGTTATCAGTTGTAGTAGGCTGTTCCATCTTCAAAGCACGGAACAATACTGCAGCAACTTCTTCAACTGTTACTTTACCATTGTAGTTGAAGAGACCTTTTACAGTGTCTTGACCTTGCATCAGGCCTGCAGCTGTAACAGCTTCTACATAAGGAACAGTCCAGTTACTAGCTGTGTAACCTTTATCTTTGTAAGACAACTTGCCAGTTACTTCAGTAAGACCGAACAATTTAGTAACGATCTTAGCGAATTCACCGCGAGTCAGATCTTTTTCAAGGTGAGCTTTACCATCTGGGTATCCATTGAGAATACCTTTTGCTGCCAAAGCATCAAATGCTTGTTGTGGACTTACTTTTGCTGTTTCACCAAATGCTACAGAGGCAAACATCGAGAATGCCATTGCTGTAGATAATGCTACGGATAAAATTTTCTTCATAACCTTTTTTTCTCCTCCTTGGACGTTCATAAACTGGGATTTTTCTTTAGTTGTGTAGCTCATATCACTCATTTGTCGAGCACCCCCTTTCCCGAGTTGAGCAGATTAAGTATAAATAATGTCTGTGACGGGTATCACAGAAACTTGTAAACAGCTTCAAGGCATAGTAATACTAGATTCCTAATTCTACCTAAGTATTATACAATGTGCCTCTGGTCACGTAAAGCTAATTTTTCCATTTAGCAATGTGTAGTGCCTCCAGGGCATTCCGCAATTGCCTTGTGCAAGTGACTCTACACCTTAAACGCAATAGTTTCAAAAAAGTTGCGCTTTGGTTAAAAAAACTTTTTTCTGCCTGCTGTATCCCTGCCCCGATACACTAGAAGATACAATATGTATGTTCTACTAACTATTGTTAATGTTGGGTGGCTACGGGAATCAGTATAGCATAGAGGCATTCCAAACGTCATTAAACAATATTTGCTAAGTTTATAAACAAATATTGCATACTAAAAAGGTTATTTTTATTGACCAGCATTCAAGCTAATAAGTATATACCCACATTGCACTAGGGTTAACACCTTCCCGGATAATGATCTACATAAAAAGAAGGCTACTGAGATCAACTCAGCAGCCTTTCCTTCAACTTACTATACCCAGGACTATCGAATCTTCAACGATAGCTGTATTAACTCCTGGCGCTTCTCAGGGCTTGCATTAACATTCTCATACATGGCATCAATCGCTGCACGGTTCTCGCGGTAGCTCTTCTCATGTTTGATTGTGCTATGGGACCATTCGATCAAAGCATTCTCAGCAATAACCAGCTCATTGTAAGCATCGTGAAAGCCAGTTGCTTGGACAAGCTCTTCCATTACTTCCTGAGTGATCTCCTGCAGAGCCCGCTTCGCTGCAATTTCCTTTTCCATAACCTTTGCTCTATTCTCAAACATATTCTTTGCTTTCGTGTAATCCAATTGTGCTTTTGATAAAATCGGTTTCATCGATGGCTTTCACCTTTCACGTAAAAATGGTTTCTTTGACATTGTAACGCAAATGGGAGCAGATTACAAAGATGTCCGAATGGTAATTTAACCTGTATAAGGTCATTACTCTTGGGCTGTCATCCCTAGCTCAGGGTTTTAGGGAAAATTGTAGTGCTTTTTTTCAAAAGCTCCACAGCAATTTTACCGGCCTCAGCTCTTGTCATATTGGCTTTGGGATTAAAGTTGTAAGAAGCCTTTTTCTGCCCTGGAGTGTTCACTTCAGCCCCGTTCATGATTTTAGCCTTTGACACGGCCTGAACAGCTGATAAAGCGTAGGACTCTATCTTACCGGAATCCAGGAAGGACTTGGCTACTGCATCCTTCAATTTCTGATCGTTAACCGGCAGCTTCAACTTCAGCGCTCTGGCGATCATCACAGCGGCTTGTTCACGCGTGATTGGTTGATCCGGCCCAAACACTCCGTCAGTAAGTCCCGTCACAATTCCTGCTCTTGATGCCGTCTCAATATGTGCGTAGTCCCATGTAACTGAGCCGGCTCCCGGAACCAGATCTGAATAAGTCTTATTATCATCGTAGTTAAGCGGCAGATTCAGACCCTTTACAAGCAGGGTTGCAAACTCTCCTCTTGTTGTTTGATCGTCTGTTCCAAATTGTTCAAAGCGAAGATTGTTCATGATTCCCTTGGAATACAGAGCATTTAGAATATTTCTGGCCCATTGGTGGTTCGTAATATCGTTATAGCCACGGCTCATCTTCATAACCTTGTAATAACCAAAATCATCAAATGGAACACTAATCGTATGTTTCTTGGTATCAACGGTCCCGCCAATATTAACCCATTCCCGATTGGAATTATATTGGAATACAGTTACTACTGTCCCTGCATCGTCAACTACATTGGAGTCAAAGGACAGAGTTAACGTTCCCCGTTTGGACGGGGTGATTTTGCGTTCTGCTGGGGTCTGCGGGTCACCGAACAGACCATCAACAGAATAAGGGGCTAGACCATTCGTTGCAGGAATATAACCTGCAGATGCTGCTGTGCCCAGTTCACCAAGGCCTCCGCTAATCCAATACACATCCGATATTCTCACAAAGTTGCTGCTCTCATACGGAGAACTGAAACGAAGAGAAAATTCGTCAGGAATGATCCAGTTAGGGATGCCGCTCTCCTCAAACGTTATTGGGAAGCCGATGACATTGCCATAATCATTACGGCGCTCCACCACACCCGTTGTCGGCTCTGCAATACCGAAGCGAAGCTTGGTATTTGGATAGAACTTCTTCAGATTGCGCGTATCTGTACTTTGCATTACTGTTCCTTTAGGAAAGTTCAGCTCTAGCTTCTTATTAAATACACTGTATTTGTCTGCTACCTTAGGTGCCATATACTGCGAATCAACCGCCACAGTACCTGTATAGAATATGGAGATGGTATCTGTACTTGTACTGCTTCCTCTGACGATCTGAATTTTAATACTATTGGCCTTATCCGGTTTCAACCCTACATAATCCAATACGAATCTACCAGGGCCCAGATCCGTTCTTTTGACTGCCTGCTCTTTATCAATAATTACATTTGTAGCTCCCTCAGCCTCAATATCGAAATGAACAAAATTCTTATTCACAACATATTGGGTACCTACAGAAGGCTGTGGTGACAGAATACGGTAGGCACTTACTTCCCGGACCAGTTCCAGCTTCTGGCTAGTCTTGGCACCGGTGCTGTTGATCAATTCAAGCGTGTATATATAAGTTCCTGGTGTATCATTGGTAAGATCCTGAATCCGCATTACGAAGTCTTTTTGACTGCCGGCAAAGCTGGTGGTATAACGTTGATCCGCAAAGATCGGGCTTACTGTGTTCGCGGAACTCGCGTTAGCAGGAATATCAAGCGACAATATATTTTTGGTCCCCAGGTTCAGATTAAGCTTGACTGCCCCGCTGCCTCTTAGCACCAAATCATAGGTCTTCAGGCTGGTCGTATATTTCGTTTCATTATAAATGAAGTCAGGTGTCAGATTGAACAGCTTTGTCAACAGGACGTCCGTTGGCCCAAAATTAGCGTCTGGGAATGCCGATCTCCCTGTACCTAAAGCTGGCTGGAACTTGCTGATGGTCGATACATTCTCATCAAGAATATAGACACGCAGTTCCTTGCGAACCTCACGGACCTGTCCTTTTTCATCTACCCCTGTACCGGTTAGAACAATTTTGTTCTCCCCAAATACAATGGGTCCTGCACTTGCATCAATTTTTAAATCCACTGTAAAAGTGCCGTCACTGGCGTTCGGAAATTTCTCTGAGCCGATAGGCATGACCTTTGTTCCGTTCACATACATTTCAGCTAAAAAGTATTTACTGGCCAGATTAAAATCAACATATTGTCCCTTGACGTTCAACGATGTACTTTCTTTAGAGTTTATTACATAAGTCTGTCCGTCTGTAAGGTTCGATACATAAATATAGCTCTTAGAGGCAAATGAAATATTCACATCCTTGTTGGAGGACGATCCATCAATCTTGAAGCGTACAGTCTGATTTCCGTTCTGGAAATCCGTAATTTTAAAGATGTGCTCTGTAGAAGTTACCGACTCCACCCACTCTGGCTTTAACACTCTGGTGGACAAAGGCAAATAGCTTGCAAGCAGATTTACAGGTTTGGTTGTTACAGCCGCATTGGTTTTGACCAAAATATAGAATTCTCCCGAATCTACCTTGGCCCCATTCAGCGCTACTCCGGCAGGCACCGTCCCGGTTCCGTTATATCCCGCTAAATACTTCATATCCGTGATTACAATATTATTTTTCATATATTGAAATTCAATGGAGCGGTTTACCGTCTTGGTTCCATAAGCTACGGAAAGGTTATGCGTCTGTTTCTCAAGGCGGTTGGCTGGTGTTGCACTGTCCTTTGTTAAGGTCAGAGGGATTTTGAAGGTTACCAGCCTATAAGCGGGCGCATCCTTGACTGGAGAGGGCACCATAATTTCAGTTCCTTTTTTTAATTCTACAGCACCACTACTTCCAAGTGTTAATCCTTCACCAAATTCAATAGTGGGTACTATGCTATCCAGCTTCACAACTGCTGAGCCCTGGAAGGGTACTCCGGCATTGTCTGGAACCATCATTTGGACGAACAGGTTGGCGGTATCGCTGTCTTCTGTCATCACAGGCTGGTCTCCGTACAAGAGATCCTGGCCTTGGCCGGTCGTCTTATCCCCTAAATACATTGCAACGATTGGATTCTTCTCATCATAGTAAAAGATAGAATACTGGAAGCTCAGCGTGTCAGAACCATTCTGCACAACCAGCTTAAGGGTATTCACCCCAGGCTTAAGCTCCATTCGCTGAGAAAAGAAGGTCCCATCCTGAAGCAAGGATGTACTTGACGCAGTACCGTCATTAAGAGCAACGGTAACCTTGGTAGCATTCTGCGCCTTACCTTCCAGTGTGATCTCTTTATTGGCTACAACTAACTGTGCGCCTTCATTTAGATTCAGCTTCTCAGATCCACCCAGAACCTGAAGCTTCTCTACATACGGCACCTTATCAAACAGAACATAAAATGCTTCTGATCGTTCATTGCTGCCTTGTGATCCAGTCAGTGTAATCCGGTTCATACCCGGATACAAGGTCAGATTGGCACTGAATCGGTTATCAGGACTGTCAACATCCAATTGGACAACACCTGGAGTTACACGTGTAGGGTCTTCGATCCACTTTTTATTTGTCTGATCCCAGTTCAAAAGTTGAACATTGGCTCCAAGTGTAGAACTAGTCACCTTGGTAAAGGTTCCTGTCACGGTCAAGCTCGCATCTGTCACCTGCAATACATTATCTCTTGCAATTTGCTTTGGCGGCTGTGTAGATGACGGCAGTAAGGTCAGATCAACCGTATTCCGAAGTTTTTGGTTATCCGGTGTGAAATAACTGGTAGGCTTATCTGCAGCCGCCGCAATATTCATAAGTCCTGGCGGGACTAAGGATACCAATAAAGCGAACAGAAGTGTCCAGATAAATGTCTTTCTCATGCGCTGCATGTCATTAACCTCTCCCTTTTGTAGATGATAATTATTTTATCGGTCTAGCCGTCCATAATTTGAAGGACTATGTCCAAGTTTTCTGTAAATGGCATCCAGATCTGCTACAGTAGACACAATTGGATAGCTCTCTTGAGATTCCGTTCTTATGAGCGCACTAAAAAAGCGTATCCTGTGACAGGATACGCTTCAACTCAATGTAATCAAATTGGATACAGCCTAACTCCAAGTGAATGTATCACTTAGTGCCCCGTTCCTGATCCACCTTCATCCGCATTCTCAAAAACAAGTCAATCACCGGACGTTTGGTCTTGCTGATGACGCCAGTGATCTCTGCGCCGATTTGCAGGAAGAAGAGCATGACACAGATGACTACGAAGGTAACCCAGTTGGCTTCGTAGAGCGAAGCGGAGGTCTGGATGACTGCAAGGACGCCAAAGAATGCGGCAATGCCGTAGATGATCAGTACCGTCTGGCGGTGACTGAAGCCAAGCTCGCGCAGACAGTGATGGAGATGGCCTTTATCCGGAGCGAAGATCGGCTTCTTCTGCAGCTTGCGCCGGACGATGGCGAAGAAGGTATCCGATAACGGAACTCCGATGATCAGGAGTGGTGTGATGAATGAAACCACCGCAATCTGTTTGAAGCCGAGCAGTGCTAGCAGCGCCAGGCAGAAGCCCAGGAACAGCGAGCCCGTATCACCCATGAAGATTTTGGCGGGATGGAAGTTGAAGAACAGGAATCCCAGAATGCTCCCCAGCAGCAGCAGACAGAGCAGGGCAACCATGGTGTTCCCCATTAGGAAGGCCATTACAGCGATCGTAGCAATTGCGATACCGGATACGCCTGCTGCAAGCCCGTCCAGTCCGTCGATCAGGTTCACGGCGTTCGTGACACCGACAATCCAGAAGATCGTCAGAGGAATGGCAATCCAGCTCTCTAGGGAAGAATAGCTATTATGAAAAGGAATATTTACGAAATCAACCGTGATGCCAAACCCGAAAACTACGATACAGGCAGCGGCAATTTGGCCCAGCAGCTTCACTTTGGCTGACAGCTCAAAACGGTCATCCAAACCGCCGATCAATACAATCAGACCTCCGCCGCATAGCAGCGCCTTAATGAAATTAGTCTCCCGGGGAGTGAAGTCATACGGAATAAACGGCAATACGGCAAGCAGGCCTAACACAAACGCCAGAAATATGCCGAGTCCGCCAAGGCGGGGCATGATCTTCGTATGCACTTTCCGGGCATTTGGCACATCTGTCGCACCGATCTTAATGGCGAATTTCTTCACGAACGGCGTCAAAAGCAGTGCAAGCCCCATGCACACAACGAATCCGGCGATGTATATGATTAACATTTGAAAAGTCGACCCCCATTTCTCTACCGCATTGAATTATACGCTGAACCAAAAACAAATTCCAATACTGTTTTTAGGCGGTAACACGGATTTTTTCGGTAAATATCCTCATTTCACTTATCTTTTGTTACTTTATCTTTCTCTCGCACTACTTTTACTGCGAATTTCGGCAGCGCAAGCATTCTTTTGTAACGCGTGGGTTCCTTGAGCAGCCGGTATAACCATTCTGCCCTTAATTTCTGGAAGGCAACAGGGGCACGGCGGCTCTTGCCGGAGATCACATCAAAGCTCCCGCCAACACCCATCATCACCGGGATCTGCAGCCGGGATTTGTATTTGGCGATCCATGGCTCCTGACTGTCCGCCCCTCTGGCGACAAAGAGCAGGTCAGGCTTCGTTTCAAGGATTCCACCCACAATTTGTTCATCCTCTGCCGGACCAAAATACCCGTCATGATATCCAGCGATGACAATACCGGGATATCTTGTTTGTAACCGGGAAGCCGTCTCGCGAATCACCTCAGGGGTTGAACCGAGCAAATAGACCCGCCAGTTGTAGCTTTCGCCTTGGTGCAATAATTCATGTAAAAGATCAAAACCCGCTACACGCTCTGCTACAGGCTCATGACAATATTTCGCTGCCCAGACCACTCCAGTCCCGTCAGGAACTACAAGCTCTGCTGATTTCATAATCTCCATATAAGACGGATTCTCCAGCGCCGCCATGACCATAATCGGATTGGCAGTAATTACCTGATGAGGTTCACGCTTATGAACCGCCTCCGTCAAATAGGATACGGTGGTCTTCATATCCGCCTTAGATACTCGTATGCCAAAAATAGGCACTGTAGGTAATGTACTTTCTGCTTTCACTTGTCACTCATCCTTTATGGCCGAAATATTGGGCGATTCTCCGGGCCGGAGTCTCAGCCTCTTGGGTCAGTGCCGCAATCAGTGGCTCCCGCTCCTGCTTCCAGCTCTCTCCTGACCTCAGCAGCTCCAGAAGCCCGGCAGCCACCGTGTCTGCCTCCAGCGTATCTGTCTTACCCACCGGCTTACAGGCAACCCGTTCAAGAAAATGATCGATCTTCGGATCATAAGAGACACCCATTACCGGGACACGCTGTCCCGCAGCATAGATAAGGCTGTGCAGCCGCATACCTATAAGCGCCTGGCACTGGCTTACCTCCCGCAGCATCTGCAGCGGATGAAGCGCATCTTCACGGATCGTTACCGATCCCCCATTGTCTTCTATTCTCAGGCCCATCTTCTGCATCACATAGCGGGAAGCCTCATTGTCCGCAGAATGATGGAAGGGCAGAAAGTGCACATGGAGCGGCTGCTCCGCAGAAGCTTTCACCAGGCCTTCGGCCAGCGCGTCCAGCTCTTGGCGGGACTGCTCCCAGAAGCGCACGGAGACACCTACAGTAGCGGGCGCACCTTGCAGCCCGGAATTGGGTGTATCCCCAGCTACCGGATTTGCTTCTGCATGTTGTTCTGTCTGCATATTCTCAGGCAATTCCAGACCCATAACCGGGTCGGGTACAACGTCTATATCGTCAATGCTAAGTCCCATAGACTGAAGCAGCAGGCGTGACTGTTCATCCCGCACGGAGATATAAGCACATTTACGGAAAATGGATTTGATCAGCGGATGAAACAGCTTCCGGTTCACCGGGCCGATCCCCTGGGCATAGATAAATGTCGGCTTCCCCATCCACTGGGCCAGCTTGATGATGCCCAGGTAATACGGAATGGTCTTGCTGCTTGTTACATCCTGGAGCAGGCTGCCCCCGCCGCTGATCAGACCCGCACTTTCCGATATGGCTCTGCGTACCTCTCCCAGCTTCATCCGGTGGACGGATTCCACACCGTATGTGGCTGCCGTCCACTCCGGATCAATTGATAATACCACAGGCTCCAGTGTTAATCCTGAGGCCTGAGACTGCTTGCGTAGAGCATTCAGAATGGACTGTAGAACAGCTTCGTCTCCGCTGTTGTGGAAGCCGTAAAAGCCGGAAATTATAATTTTTTGAGTAGCGGTGACCATCGTTTCCAACACCCTTCCGCGATCTGCCATACCCCAACAGCGATAATACCGATAATCAGGCCGAGTCCCAGACCAAGAAGTCCGCGAACCAGCGAGATCAGCACAGGCGAATGAATATGGGCAAAGGTATCCACCATAGACAACTGGCCGATGACTGCAATAATCATGATGAAGGCCGCACTCCGGTATTTATAAGCCAAGAATGCACCGAGGATCAGGAGCGGATGCGCCAGCAGGAACTCCTTGTTGCGCGGTCTTACCCCGACGGTGTTCTCCAGGAAGGTGCGCAGGAGCTTCTCCGGTCCACTTACACTTCCGGCATTCCCGGTCCGGCTTAAATAATACATTCCTACGATACCCAGTACACCGGCGGCAATGACCATAGCGAGTGTTATCGGCGTCCGCAGCAGTTTGCCGGTCTTGTTGAAGGCAAACTCTCCACGGTACAAGAGGACATAGAGTGCTGTAAGCCCGATCGGGGCCAAATGCAGCAGACTTACACCGCGGAACTGATCAAGCACCAGGGCGTAGGTAATATTATTCAGCAGGGCAATGACGAAAGGCACCGCACTGAATGTGATTAACGCAGTTCTGACATACAGGACCAGACTGTGCGTCAGCCGGCGGCGCGGGCTCATTACGGCAAAGGTTAACGGATTAGCGCGTAAAGGCGGGCCCATCTCATTAATTTTGCGGATAGCCAGCACTATTGCCAAGGTTGGCGCACTTATGGCTACGGCAAGCGCCAGCGCCTGCTCAAATAATGTCGGCTTCAGAATCAGCAGCCCGGCGCTGCCTACCAGTCCAAGTACCCATACAGGCAGAGTAAGCCAAGGAATGAAGTAGGAGAACAGCAGGGCAACCATAGCTACGGCTCCGATCACTGCAATCAGCTTAAAATAACGCTGGAAGGAGGAGTCGGCCACATCAAACGCTGTAGCTTGTCCAAGCTTGAAGCCATTAGACTCAATCTTGGCCACCGCACCCTCAGGTCCGCTGAGACTCTCAATCAGATTATCCAGCGTATCTGTAATGGCAGCCTTCTTGGTGTCTCTTGAGGGAATCGTGTTCAGATAGATCATGCGGATATTGCGGTCTTTCGTCCCCAGTGCGAACCGGTCTGCAATCACTTCAGTCTTCAGGCTGGAATCCGCCTCACTGAGTGAATACAGGCGAGTCACGTTGTAGTCCAGCATATAGGCCAGCTTGGAGAAGCCCTTCTGTTGAACTTTAATATTCTCGATAGCTGCAATCCCCATCCCGTGCTGCTTCAGGAGATTAGCGAAGGCTGTCAGACTGGCCATATCCGCATCATCGGAGTACCCCTTAACCGACTCGCCTTCAAAAAGAATCCGCTTGACGCCAAGCTCGGCGTAACGGTCCAGCAGCTTTTTCACGGCATCCTGATTGTACGCCAGAGAGTCTACAAGCCGGGGCACAATGCTGAAGCCCTTATCGTGCAGCATTTCCAGCGTGATCGGGTCCGGCTGCAGCGGCTTGAGCGTTGCATTCTCCAGCGGAGTCTCGATGATCAGCCCCTGCTGTCCGCGGTAGTTCCACTCTTCCGTCCGGATGTCCAGACTATTGAAGGCATCCCGGATAACCGGTGAGAGCATTTCACTGTTCTTCGCACTGGTAAAGAGGACATATGTATAGTTCTCATTCTCCGGAATCACAGTATCAGTAAGATTGGCGATATCAGACGCTCCCCAGATCATCAGGCGGCGCGCCTTGCGGAAATCCTCCAGTGTATTCTCGTAGATAGCCATACTCTGAACACCGGCAGTCTTCAGCCGGTCCAGCTGCTCGTTGATGTAATCCTGCGGATTCTCCCGGTAGCTCGCAACCTCAACCAGATCGCGGTAATCAAAGACAAACTCAACCGTTTTGGAAGACTTCTCTGTCTGTAGACGGTCATATACGACCGGAAGCGCACTGATCAGACCAACCACCATAATAATCCATAACCACTTGCGTGATGCTATATTCCAGCGTTGCCATTTCTGCTGCACCAAAGTACCTCCTCTTTCGCTTTAAAGCTGAATGCCGTACCTCACAGATGCCGCTCCTCTTGCCAGCGGCAAATTTAAGCGGAAACGGAGGTCTCTCCATCTGGAGCAGCTCCGTTTCCGCAGGGAGGTTATTTATTGTGTATTATTTCCCGTCTACCCGTGCCATAACCTGACTGGTCAATTCAGCAACCTTGTGCTTGGCGTTATCCAGTGATTCACCCACAACCGCAAAATACACTTTGATCTTCGGTTCCGTGCCGGAAGGACGCAGGCAGAACCACGAGCCGTCCGACAGCAAATACTTCAGCACGTTCTCCTTAGGCAGACCGTCAAGTCCCAATGAATAGTCCAGCACCTGTGTCACGGAAGCTCCCGCGATTTCGTGTGGCGGGCTGGTGCGCCAGTCATTCATAATCCCCTGAATCTGAGCCACTCCGTCCTTGCCTTTCAGCGTGCGGGATTCCAGGCTCTCCAGGAAGTATCCGAACTGCGCATACAGCTCTTGCAGCACATCGTACAGGGTCTTGCCCTGGGCCTTGTAATAGGCACCCGCTTCGGCGATCAGCATCGCAGCAAGGACTGCATCCTTATCACGGGCATAATTGCCGGCCAGGTAGCCGTAGCTTTCTTCATATCCGAACAGATACGTATACTCGCCGGACTGCTCGAACTGGTTCATCTTCTCCCCGATATATTTGAACCCGGTCAGGGTGTTGAACACCGTAGCGCCATAATGGCTGGCTACAGCAGCGCCCATCTCACTGGTTACAATAGTCTTGACTACAGCGCCGTTGGTCGGCAGCTTCCCTTGTTCCTGTAAACGGCTGAGGTAATAATGAATCATGAGCGCGCCGGACTGATTCCCGGACAGCACCACAAATTTGCCTTCATTGTCACGGACCACGGCGCCCATACGGTCAGCATCCGGGTCTGTACCGATCAGCAGATCTGCATTCAATTCTTCGCCCAGCTTCATCGCCAGAGTGAAGGCTTCGCGCTCCTCCGGATTTGGTGATTTCACGGTCGAGAATTCGGAATCCGGCTGCTCCTGCTCAGGAACTACATGCACCTGAGTGAAGCCGATCTTCTCCAGTACACGGCGGACCGGAAGATTGCCTGTCCCGTGCAGCGGCGTATAGACAATGGAGAAGTCGCGGCCCAGCGAAGAAGCGATCTCTTCACGGCCGACACTTACCGCAGCTACCGTATCCGTAAAGGCTTCGTCCGCTTCCGCCCCCAGCCAGTGCAGCAAGCCAGCGCTCTCAGCAGCCTCCTGAGACAGGCGCTTCACCCCATTGAAGGAGTCCACATTCAGAATATTAGCAATAACCTTCTCTGCTTCATGCGGCACCAGCTGTCCGCCCTGGGCGTTGTAGACCTTGTATCCGTTGTATTCAGGCGGATTGTGGCTGGCAGTGATCACAATGCCTCCCGAGGCCTTCAGATGGCGGACGGAAAATGACAGCTGCGGCGTGGAGCGCAGGGAAGAGAACAGATGAGTCTCAATGCCGTTACCGGCAAGAACAAGCGCAGCCTCCAGCGTAAATTCCGGCGAGAAGCGCCGGGAATCGTGAGCAATGACCACCGAGGGTCTGCCTGCGCCCGTATGCTGCCCTAGAATGTAATCAGCGAAGCCCTGAGTGGCCCGGCCGACCGTATAACGGTTCATCCGGTTACTGCCTGCCCCGATGACTCCGCGCAAGCCGCCTGTACCGAATTCAAGATCTCTATAGAATCGTTCTTCCAGCTCCTTCGGTTCACCGGCAAGAGCCTTCAGCTCTTCTTTGGTGTTCTCGTCGACAGAAGGGTCCTGCAGCCAACGTGTCAGGGTCTCCTGCGCCTTCGGGCTTAATCCAGTCATGTCAATCTCTCCTTCTCCATCTATAATGTATAAGTTTATAACAGGAACTAGCTGAGTGCGAACATAATCTCGCCGGAAGCTACCGTCTTGCCGTCCACCTTGGCGGTGGCTTGTCCTTTGCCGATGCTGCCTTTAAGCCGGGTAATCTCTACCTCAAGCACAAGGGTATCGCCGGGGACAACCTGTCCACGAAAACGGAAGCCGTCAAGCCCGGCCAGAAAACCGATTTTGCCCCGGTTGGCTTCAACTCCAAGAATAGCCACAGCACCCACCTGAGCCAAAGCTTCCGTAATCAGCACTCCCGGCATGACCGGAAATCCTGGAAAATGTCCGGCGAAAAACGGCTCATTTACCGTTACATTTTTGATGCCGACCGCCCGCTTGCCCATTTCTATTTCAGTAATTTTGTCCACCAGCAGAAATGGGGGCCGGTGGGGGATTATTTCTTGAATTTGATTGGTATTTAGCATGATTATTAAAGCTCCCTTCGGTTATAACCGCGTCTATGAACCTCCGCCTATAGCAGCACTTTTGTTTTATTCTTCGCCGCCCTGCATAAATATGGACAGCTTCGGCAAAAACTATAACTATCCTTCACCACCTGCAGCAGTGGAGGTTGAGATAAGGGGCTTTCTCCACCGCACGCGGCAGCATGGCGGAGAGGGCCCTTTTTGGCGCTCTTAGGGCACGCCATCATTATACATTTTTCAGTATAAAAAAGAAAACTCCCCTGCACAACAAGGGAGCCTCCGATATTGGTATACCATAACGTTTCAAGGTGCGAACACCAGATCATATACATGCTTCCAGGTGCTCCACAGGAGCACATCGCTTAGCTCCTTTTTGCCGAGGATCACATACCCTACGACCAGCCCGCCTCCAAGCGCGGCAACCAGCAGCAATGGAATCAGGAACCACTGGATAATGGACCAGGCCTTAATCCTGCGCCGCTTCACCGGCTGCTGCTGTTCCTCTTCTGCATTCTGTGCAGTCTTAACCTTCTCACGACTCATTCCTTCACCTCACGCGCGCATGTTATTAGCCAGGCCCAGCATCTGGTCACTGGAGGACAGCGCCCGGGCAGCAAGCTGATACGTACGCTGAATCTGCATCATCTCCGTCATTTCCCGGCTCAGATCCACGTTGGAGGATTCCAGATAGCCTGAACGCACGCCTACATCCTTCGCTGCGCCCGCTGCTCTTGGCACGAATGCCTGCTGCGCAGTCACACCATCAGCCAATACATAGAAGTTACCATCTACAGCTTGCAAAGCATTCTTACTGAGCGGCTCTACAATCATTAAGCTGCCGGCCAGGACCGGCGGCTGTTTCTCATCCGTCTTGGTCCACACCTGGCCACGCTCATCAATAGCAGCACTTACATTAGCCCCTACGGTGAGCGGGGTGCCGTTAGCACCCAGCACAGGGTTGCCGGTATTATCTACAAGAACCATCTTGTCCTTATTGGCGGTATCCGGGGTGAAGTGGAAATTCCCCTGGCGGGTATATGCCGTTTCACCGTTCACCTGAACGCCGAACAATCCGTTGCCTTGAAGCGCCAAGTCCGTAGGCTTCCCTGTCTCCTGGAGCGTACCTTCCTCCCAATTACTTGTAACTGTAGGCACACGCACCCCGAAGCCGATATTGAAGCCCAGCGGCATGCTGCGTCCAGTCTGGTCATAATCCTTGGATTGCTGCTGCACACGGGTAAGCACATCCTCGAACGAGCCTTCTTTACTCTTATAGCCATTGGTATTCATATTGGCAATGTTATCCGCTATAATATCCAGCCGCTGCTGCAGACTGGCCATAGAGACAGATGCACCGATTGTCGAGTTGTTCACGGGTCTAACCTCCCACAAGCTTGATAAGAAACTGGCTTACACTGTCAGAACAATGGTCCGTGCAGCCCGGCTATACTCTGCCGACTTCATTCACGGCCTTCTGCAGGCTGCTGTCGTAGAACTGGATCACTTTCTGATTCGCTTCATAAGCGCGGTAAGCGGCGTTCATATCCACAGTGACCTGAGTGGCATCCACATTGGAGTTCTCCAGGTACCCCTGCCGTACCTGCAGATTATCGGTTCCATTAGAAAAGCGGATGTCTGCGGCCTCGGCATCATCAGCGTGGAAGACACCATTACCATCACGCACCAGCTCCTGCGGTCTTGTGATGACACTGATTCCGATCCGGGTGCCCGAAGGCTGTCCTGTCAGATTATTCATCAGGTTACCCTGCCCGTCCACTTTAAGGTTATCCTGGGGCCCTGTCAATCTCAGCGGATTGCCATTACTGTCGAGCACCTTGAATCCGCCGGAGCTAAGCACTTCCCCTGTAGGGGCGACGGTAAAGCTTCCGTTACGTGTATATAAATTATTGCCTTCATTATCCTGAACTGTAAAGAACGCCTGCGGCCGGTAAGTGACCTCGCCATCCGGACTGATATGTTTACCGGAGCCGTCAAAAGCAAGACTTATGCCCGGATTGTCCGGATCATCGACCTGTAAGTCGGTAGATAATGCAAAATCTACACTTTTGCCGCTCTCAATGAGGTCGCCCTGCAGGTATTGGGAGACGGACTGCTCGGCAAAAACTCCGGTATTGATCCGTCCGACAGGCTTAGCAGCGCCCCCGTCCATCGCGGTGATCAGCACCTCGGGAAAGGCGTGGCTGACACTATCGACCTGCTTGTACCCCGTAGTATTTAAATTGACCATGTTCTGCGTCGCCGTATCATGTCTGCGCTGCTGCGTTACCATCCCTGCTGCGGCTGTATATAATCCTCTGAGCATGAGGTCAGTCCCTTCCTGGAATCTGCTGTTTTCCTTATTATCGGCAGGCTAGAACTTTTTCTTAACCACCTTGTCCAAATGATCGAGCATAATTCCCGTGCCCTTAACTACGCAGTGCATCGGGTCCTCAGCCACCCAGACCGGAACATGCAGCTGTTCGGAGAGCAGCTCGTCGAGTCCGTTAAGCAGGGCACCGCCGCCGGTCAATACGACTCCACGGTCAATGATATCTGCTGACAGCTCGGGCGGCGTACGCTCCAGCACCGACTTGGCCGCAGCCACAATGGAAGAGACCGGGTCCCACAATGCTTCCTTCACCTCGCCGGAGGAAATGGTAAGGGTCTGGGGAAGTCCGCTCACCATGTCGCGTCCGCGGATATCCATCTCTGCCTTCATCCCGCCCGGACGTACCGAACCGATGGTCACTTTGATGTCCTCTGCAGTACGTTCACCGATCAGGAGCTTATATTTCTGTTTGATATATCTTAAAATGGCATCGTCGAACTTGTCCCCCGCGATTTTAATGGAAGAGGCGGTAACGACGTCGCCCATGGATAACACGGCTACATCCGTCGTTCCGCCGCCAATATCGACGACCATATTTCCGCTAGGCTGATAAATGTCCATTCCTGCACCAATGGCTGCAGCTTTGGGCTCTTCCTCCATAAAAACTTCCTTGGCCCCGCTGCGCTCCGCTGCCTCACGGATGGACTTCTGTTCCACGGAAGTAATATTGGTGGGAGCACAAATCAAAATACGGGGCCGTGAATACCAGGTCCGGCCGCCAACGCTGTCAATAAAGTATTTGAGCATCATTTCCGTAATGGCAAAGTCGGCGATTACACCGTCCCGGAGCGGACGAATCGTCGTTATATTTCCAGGTGTCCGCCCAACCATCCGGCGTGCCTGTTCACCAATCGCAAGGACTCGCTTCGTATCAGTTTCAAGTGTGACGACGGAAGGTTCATCCAGAACGACTCCCCTTCCCTTAACATGAATGAGCACGTTGGCTGTACCGAGATCGATTCCGATATCCTTGCTAAACATAATGAAAGAGCCCCCAAAGTGTTATTTTAAATGAGATTAGTTAGATAGTACCAAATTTAAAAATACCATACTTTGGGGGGTGTGCACAATGGACTAAACCTGAATTATGGCCCGAAAATCCGAAAATCTTATGGCTTTGAGGCTACGGCAACCTCACGCTTCTTACCTGTGGTTTTCTTATATTTAATTTTTGTGGCTTCTCCCCCCCGAAGATGACGGATGGACTTGTGATATTCGAGAATGTGCTTCACCTGATCAGCCAGATCCGGATTGATTTCCGGCAGCCGTTCGGTTAAATCTTTATGCACCGTACTTTTTGAAACGCCAAATTCCTTGGCTATGGTCCGGACCGTGTGCCTGGTTTCTACGATGCAGCGTCCGATTTTAATGGTACGTTCCTTGATGTAATCGTGCACGCTCCCGCCTCCCAACTGTGAATAGTTTGGTACATTATATGAGGGGCGGGCCTATATATTCGCGCTTTCAGGACATGACAAGCTCCGGAAGGCTCATTTTATTTCTCGGACAACCCAAATCACTGCATTTCACAGCCTAATTTCCAGAATAGAACCTGCCGGACTGTCCATTTCAGGTCAAGTTGTATGTTCAGAAAAAAAACAGGAGGCTTTCGCCCCCTGCTGATCTTTCGGCTTAGCGCTGCGGAAGCAGATCCGAAGGATTCACAATCTTGCCGTCCTCATGCACTTCAAAGTGTACATGGTTGCCAAGGCTCTTCTCCATCTCATTGCGTCCCGCGGTTGCCAGCGTATCGCCCTGCTTCACTTCATCGCCCTGCTTCACTTTGGTTTCGCCAAGACTCTGATAGACCGTCTTCAGCTCGCCGGGGGAAGTAACCTCGATGACCTTGCCCAGTACAGCCACATCTTCCACTCGGGTAACTTCACCGCTGAGTGCCGCCTTCACATCAAACGACTTGTTGTCTTCACGGGCAATATCAATTCCGGTGTTGGTGACAAAGGTATTGTTGTACTGCACCATCGCTGCAATATGATTCTCTTCCGTGCCGTTCTCATCGTAGTACGGTTTGACCACTTCCACTTCACTCGGGCTGGCTACCGGCCAGACCAGGCTTTCGGCTGATGCGACGACTTCCAGGGCTTCGGGATCACCGTTTGCGGCTCCGGTTTTGCTGCCGGCCTCACCTTGGGATACTACCGCGGCGTTGTCCGGATTCAGCGGCTTCTGGCCGGCATCCTGATAGACCCACACCAAGGTTAGTATAAGTGCCGCTGCCGCCGTGTAGACTGCCGGGAATACCCACCGTTTGGATAACAGTCTGCTCCATGAAGAAGGCTTGGCGCCTGAATCTCCCTGCTTGTTTTTGAGAGATTCATCATGGGTTGATTTGATTTTGTCTTGTTCATTCATATGGTTATCACCTCAGTAACCAGTGTTACCGGGCGCTTCGCTTTTATACGTATCTTGCAGATTATTTTTTCAGGAGAGTTGAGATTCCGGTAAAAGTGACCCCGCTGTAGTAGTGTTTGAGAATCTGTGTGGCCGTCTTCCCCTGCTTCGCCATGCCGTTCGCCCCCCACTGGCTCATGCCGACACCGTGGCCGTTACCATATGTGGTGATCTGCACCTTCCCCGCTTGGCGCTTCCAGGTGAACTGGCTCGAGCGCAGCCCCAGCTTCTCTCTCACTTCCCGCCCGGTAAACACCTTCCCTCCGATAGAGATCTGTTTGATCCGGTGGCCGGCTGTAAGCGACAGTACCTCCGCTGGCAAGCTGGTAGAGGATTGAGAGGAGACTGGCAGCGCTTTGCCCGAAGCTCCCAGACTGGCTACTGCCGGAAGGTCCTTGGTTCCAAGGCCCAGCTTGCTGCGCAGCTCCGAATTGCTAAAGGTGTAGCTTACCGCCAGGTTCGGGGTAATCTGCAGCTCCCAAGGGCTGGCTACACTGCGCAGATAGGGAACCGCAGCATTCCAATACTCCTCGGAGTTCTCGGTATACCCTCCGCTGGAGGCGAAGAAGGAAGCCGTGATCGGCTGCCCCTGATAGGTCATGATGGTCCCGCGCGTCTCCAGGACCGCGCGGCGGATCTTCGCCAGTCCGGCGCGCTTGCTGCCGGATGCCCAGTCCCGTTCCAGCACGGCCTGCGATACGTAAGCCTGATGGCTTACCGTATCGCTCACATCCGCTTCAGGAACGGGTACCCCGCTGTGGTCGCCAGCGACCAGACGGCGGGCAATGAACGTGCGGGCCGCTACGGCCTGAGCTTTGAGCGCTTCGAGCTCAAATTCGGCCGGCATCTCGGCCGCCAGTACGCCGCTGACGTATTCCTCCAGCGGCAGGGTCTCGATTTGTCCGCTCCGCGACAAATAGACGGTTACCTCCGGCTGCGGCGCCTCTGCGGCAGCCGCCGGTGCCGGCGGCGCCGGAGCGGCCGTGGCCTGCGGCACGGCCG
>NZ_JBHUKY010000051.1:0-33286 GCF_042684125.1 Paenibacillus rhizoplanae
GTGCTCCGCACCGAGCAGCTTCAAGATCCGCCCCACCCAGGGGTCTGTCCCCTGGGTGGCGGCGGGTTCCCCCTGCGGCTGCGCCGCCGCAGGGGCTGCACTGCCGCCCGCCGCGCCGGAGGCGGGCGGCGCTTCGGCGAGCTGCGGCAGACTGCCGCGCAGCTCGGAGAGCACGCCCTGCAGCTTCGCGAGCAGGGCAGGCCCCGCAGCGCTCTGCGCCTGCGCGGCTACGCCCGCGCCCTCACGCACTCCAGCTGCGGTCCCCGCACCTTCACGCGCTCCAGCTGCGCTACCCGCACCTTCTCGCGCTCCCGCCGCGTTACCCGCACCTTCTCGCGCTCCCGCCGCGGCACCAACACCTTCTCGCACTCCAGCTGCGGTACCCGCACCTTCTCGCGCTCCCGCCGCGCTTCCCGCACCTTCTCGCGCTCCCGCGCCTTCACGCGTTCCCGTGGCGTTCCCTGCGCCGTCACGCGCTCCACCCATGTTTGCCGCGCCGTCACGAACTCCTGCCGCATTCTGCGCGCCTTCGCCACGCGTTCCCGCTACGGTACCCGCACCATCACGCGCTCCAGCTACGTTCCCCGTACCTTCGCCACGCATTCCAGATACGGCACCGGTACCTTCTCGCGCTCCAGCCACGTTCCCCGCACCTTCTCGCGTTCCAGCCACGTTCCCCGCACCTTCTCGCGTTCCAGCCACGTTCCCCGCACCTTCTCGCGTTCCAGCAGCGTTCCCCGCGCCGTCACGCACTCCTGGCACGTTCCCAGCACCTTCACGCACTCCCGCCGCATTCCCGCTTCCCCCAAGTCCCTCATCTCCCGCTGGTACTAATGCAGCTTGTCCATTAGCACCGGTAGCCTGTGAAGTTCCCGCACTGCCGGTTTGCGCTGCCTGAGCGTTCGCCCCGTTAACTCCTCCCGGAAGAGCTCCGGCTGCTGGAGTATTGCCAGCCAGAGTCACATTCGCTCCGCCTGTCAGCAGCCCTGCCGCAGGTCTGCTATTCCCCACAGCTTGACCTGGTCCGTCGCCGTCCGCACCTTGCTGCACCCAGACGTCAAGCGCAGTCTCCAGCTTCGCCAGCAGATCATGCAGCTTCGGTCCGAATACAGCCTGCTGTAGCCCCTTCACCGTCTCAGCCGTTACAGGCAAGCCGCGTTTCACTGAGATTACAGCCGCCTCCAGCCACTCTGAAGCAGGCACACCGGGAGGTTTGGCATTCATGACTGCGTCCAGCTTCGCTGCAGTCTCTTTGGTGAAAGCCAGCCCTCCGGCCTGCATCGCCTGAACAATCTCCCGTCCCGCCTTGGAATTGGCAAGTCCTAGCGATTCCAGCGCCTCGCCCATACTCTGCGGCGAGACCATCGCTGCCTCCCCTAGAGAGACCGGCTTAAGCACCGGCAAGCCGCCTTCTCCTGATGCACCCACCTGCAGGTTCAGCGTCTGACCGGCTGCCAGCGGTGTTTCCAGTTCAGCCCGTACCGGCGTCCCCTGAATCTGCACCACTGCTTCTTTTCCAGAGTCTGATACGCTTAGCACAACGCCGCGAACAACCTGACCTTCCTTAAGCTCTACAGATTTGGCTTCTCCCGCCTTGCTGTCGCCGAGCAAACCGCGAACCAGTGATCCGATGTTCATGTTGTCCGCCTCCCTTCTTTCTATTTATATCGGTATTTCGCCTTCGTTTGTGATTATCTCCATGACACTTAGAATAAAGATAGCTGTTCCTGCTCCGCAAGAATATTGCCAATGAAGCTGCGCCGGTGCATCGGAGTTACGCCCAGTGCCTTAATTTGTTCACGGTGCAGCTTGGTAGCATATCCCTTATGTACTTTGATCCCGTAATCCGGGTATAATTCCTCCCACAAGCCTTCACAGAGCCGGTCACGTGTCACCTTCGCTACAATGGAGGCGGCAGCAATCGACTGGCTGTTGGCATCTCCTTTAATAATGGCGCGCTGCGGCAAAGGCAGGTCCACCTTCTCCGCATCAATCAGCATATAATCCGGCTGCTGGCTTAACCCTTCTACCGCCAGACGCATGGCCAGACGCGAAGCCTGCTTAATGTTAATCTCATCTATCACTGCCGCCTCCACATGCCCTAAGCTTACCGCCACTGCCTGCTCCATAATTACCTCGTACAGAGCTTCCCGCTTTTTTGCCGTCAGCTTCTTGGAGTCATCCACACCCTCAATAATCAGCCCCGCCGGCAAAATTACCGCTGCAGCCACCACATCTCCGAACAAACAGCCCCGGCCCACTTCATCCACACCCGCGATGTGACGGAAGGATTGCTCCCAGCCTTCTTTTTCATACCCAAGCATATCTATCTCACTCACTGTCTCTCCACCTGCCCATTAAAATTAAAGTAAGCTACATCTATGATCTTCCTATGAATATATATAACATAACGTGAATTCCAAAGAGCTTCGAACTTGCACTCATTTCCAACCAATCCCAGTCTCCGAATCTTAAAATTCTGCACCAAATGCAACAATCCCTTCATTAATACTGCGCAAATCCAAAAAAGTTGTATGAACACGCAAAAAAGAGCCACCCACATTCACGGATGGCTCTTCCATTCCACACTACATTCTACTATTCAGGTGTCTCCAGCGTGAAGCGTCCAAGCTTTCCGGCACGAAGCTCATGCAGCAGCGCGCGTGAAGCCTTCTCCAGATCTACACGGCCGCCGCTCATTAGACAACCGCGCTTACGTCCAACCGCTTCCATAACGGCCACGATTTCGTCCGGGTTCTCCAGATCCTCCGGCAGCTTGTCGATACCGAAGCGCTCCTGGAACCGGCTTCCGTAATCCTTCACCAGATATTTCACCGCATAATAAGCGACATCCTCAATATTCAGGATTTCTTCCTTGATCGCCCCGGTTACTGCCAGCTTATAGCCTACCGCCTGGTCCTCGAACTTCGGCCAGAGAATCCCCGGCGTATCCAGCAGCTCCAGATTACCTCCGGTCTTGATCCATTGCTGGCCCTTAGTTACCCCCGGCCGGTCACCGGTAATCGCAATACTTTTTCCTGCCATCCGGTTAATGAGAGTCGATTTGCCTACGTTAGGGATTCCCACGATCAATGCCCGCATAGCGCGCGGGTTAATGCCTCTGGAAATTTGCCGGTCAATCTTATCCTTCAGCAGCAGCTTAACCTGCTCCGGGATTTCCTTAATCCCAGTGCCAGTAGAAGCATCTACGGGATAAGCAATATGACCCTGCGCCTTGAAGTAAGCCAGCCACTTGCGTGTAGCTTCCGGATCGGCCAGATCCGCTTTGTTCAGAATAATCAGCCTTGGCTTGTCCCGCAAAATATCGTCAATCATCGGATTGCGGCTGGAAAGCGGCAAACGGGAGTCAAGCAGTTCTATTGCAACATCAATCAGCTTCAGCTTATCCTCGATTTGCCGCCTAGCCTTCGTCATATGACCAGGAAACCATTGAATGGCCAATGCCGTCACCTCCTTTGACTTCTGTCAACTTAATGTTAATTAATGATTTATTAATGAGATATTCTTCACCGGCCAGAAAATAAGGTCTGCACGGCCGACAATATCCCCTAGCGGCACATAACCGATCATCCGGCTGTCCGTACTGTCAGAGCGGTTATCCCCCATCACGAACACATGGCCTTCCGGCACCTTGTTGTCCGTAAACTGCTCATTTGGGAAGTTCTTATTGTTATACAAAATGTTGTTATTATGCGCATCATCAATGGCACCCTGGATATACGTTTCGTTCACGGGCTCTCCGTTCACCGTAACGACATCCCCTTCAACCTTGACGGTGTCGCCCGCCACACCTATGACACGTTTAATGAAGTCCCGGCCTTCTGAAGGCACATGGAACACAATGACTTCCCCGCGCTCCGGCTTACGGATATCGTAGAGAATTTCGTTAACAATTACACGTTCGCCGGTATGGAAGTTAGGCTTCATGGAAGGACCGTCTACGATAAACGGTTTGAACAAAAGCCAGCGTATTAGAATAACCAGAACCAATGCAATCGCAATCGCTTTAATCCATTCCAGGACTTCATTCTTTGGCTTCCGGGGGCTCTGGCCGTTAGACTCAATAACTTCACCTTGCCCTTGCTGCAAATCCTGCTGCATAGTTCACCGTCCTCTCCATCAATTGTTATCTCCACTATACAATACAAAAAAGCTCCTGCCAAAAACTCCCCCGCGAATACTCCTTCAGGAGGCCTTTTCGGAGAAGCTGTTCCTAAGGCACATATGTCTAAGTTCATTGATTTTCATGGAGATCAAAGAAATAAACGAAAGGGGCTTGAATTCAAGCCCCTTTCCCTTGTCACTATTCTAGCGACGAATTTCTTTAATTCTTGCAGCTTTACCGCGCAGGTCACGAAGATAATACAGCTTCGCACGACGCACTTTACCACGGCGAGCCACTTCGATTTTCTCGAGTTTAGGGGAGTTGACTGGGAATGTTCTTTCCACACCAACACCATAAGAGATTTTACGAACCGTAAAAGTCTCACCGATACCGCCGCCGCGACGTTTGATTACAACGCCTTCGAACAACTGGATACGCTCACGAGTTCCTTCGATAACTTTTACATGCACCTTCAAAGTGTCACCCGGGCGAAAACTCGGGATATCTGTACGAAGTTGCTCTTGTGTAATTGCTTGTAGGATATTCATTAAGGACTTCCTCCTTCCGTACAGGTGTTCTTGCCTCTTCCGGAGAGCCATTGCTCTCCCTCATTATCCGCAGAGGACCACCGTATTCCACACAACAAAAGTAATTTTATCACAAAGAATAGGCTAGTGCAACATATATTTATTCATTAAAGCGGCAGCATATCCCGTTTCTTCGCCTTCACCTTGCAATCCTTGCAGAGCCCGATCACACTTCCATCATCCTGTGCATAAAAAATCAGCTTGCCATTCTTCTTCTTGCAGGAAGAGCATAGCTGATCCGCAGCATTCTGCTTGGCCTTACGATGCCCTTCCATCGAGATCACATTGCTGGCCTTGCCCTGCTTCGGGGGGTCAGACTGTTCTTGGCTCATCCGGCTGCGGTACACGGTATAGACAACTGCACCCACCAACAAAATAATCAAGAATGCTGCATATTGCATTGGATTCATCCGCCCCTCTGACTTCTTCAGTCACAATAGTAACAGACCGAATTACGGTCTGCTTCCGTGCCGGCACTCTCCAGCTGTCAGGATTAATCTTTCCGGTCCTTATTATAACGCTAGTGTAACATAATGAACGGTTGAAATGTAGTCACAGGCGTACTGGACTTTGGTCTAGTAGAACAACCCGCCGCCAGCCTGTTATCCAGTGTTTTCCCATAATATATAATACGTAGTATACATAAGCAAATGATCAAGCCTTTAGGAGGACATATATAATGAAGAAACATCACAGCACAGCAATTATTGCAGCAATGGCCGTATTCTCTATTGCATTAGCCGGCTGCCGGGAGCTTCCAGGCAAGGAAGCGGCAGATAACCAATTGGAGCAGACGATCTCTGGCAGCTTCAAGCAGGGAGCGGCAGAAGCCGTGAAACAGAGTCTCAGCGATGCCAGTGCTGCTGTAAGTGACGTAATCCAGAACACAACGGGTATGATTGAAGAGCAAATGAACAGCAACGGAATCAGCCGGGAATTCTCCACCTCCCTGCCTGTTGATTCTGCTTCCGTCCTTAAGCTGGATAATGCGGTGGGAGAAGTTGTAGTAGTGCCCGCTTCAGGTGACAAAATCGAAGTCAAGGCTACCGTCATCGTTCACGAACAGACGGGCCACAAGCTGGTAGCAGGCGTGCTGGATCATGCGGAGGTATCTATCGAACATAAAGGGGACGCCCTGACCGTCACCACTCACAGCGCAGACAGCCCGAAGAAGAGTCTCTGGGACTGGGCCCAGAAAGAATACGGGGATTCCAATTTCAGTATAAATTATGTAATCGAGCTTCCGGATACGGTCAGCAGATTTGAGGTTGAGAATAATGTAGGAGCCGTTAAGCTTCGTGGACTCAAGGGAACGTTTGATATCGTCAGCAATGTCGGCAGCATCGTCCTTCAAGACACCACCTTCACAGGCAAGTCCAGTGTGGAGTCGAATACGGGAAGTATTGAGCTTGGGGTGGCTGGTATGAACCAGGGCAGCAGCCTTAAGGCTAAGAGCGATATCGGAAGAATCTCCGCCGATCTGTCAGCATCCACCGAATGTACGGTCAAAGCCCGCAGTGAACTCGGCCACATCTCCGGCGCTAACAACGGTAAATCGAAGGATTATAACGGCGGTGGACCGCTGGTGTCGTTAACCACGCAGATTGGAGCCATATCCGTTAACCAGTAGCTTCAGCCTTGAACGCATTTCACCCTTTAGCCAGATCAGTGGGCCCCCTGACTTCCAGGAGCCCACTTTTGTGTTGTTCAGGCAGTCGTCAGATTAGGGCGATCGCCAGAAGCGTAAACAGGCTTAAGGTCAGGATCTGGCTGCCGTAGCCATAATAGCCGCCATAGTAGTTCCCCGCACCGCCCGGATAGAATGCCGAGGTTTGCATTTTTCCATTGCCTTTTGTTTTCAGATACACATTATTCCGGTCCACATCCACAATAATTCCTTCATGGCGTTTGCCGTCAGTGGTCAAAATACGCACACGCTTTTCCTTGCAATGGAGACAATTATAATAAGCTTCCATCTGCTGTTTCCTCCTTAATCGTGTTTCTGTATCTTATGAGGGGAGGGATAAGCCGGTAACGGCTATAGTCACGCAGCAGCTGTCTATAATAAAAACAGTTGTGAAATGAAGAACTTGTGAACATTGTGTATCAATTTTATGTAAAAGGGGGTAATATTAAAGTAACAAAAACAATTAACCGCTTACGGTTGTGAACAATCTTCTACAATTCATAAGGAGGCAGGAATCATGAGTACAGCAAGCAGACGTTTCATTAATGAAGGAGTACTGCGGATCGCCTGGTTTATCATTTTCGCTTCGCTCACCTACACGGTGCGCAATTATACTTGGGCCATTGTATTGCTTATGGTTGTTGCCTTGTATTCACTGGTTACGGGAGTCATCATGCTTACCCGCCGGGATAGAGACAGGGGCAAGTTTTAGCTCAACAACACATGAGTCTCACCCTCCAAATAAAAACACTTCCTACAGAGCGTGATGCGCTGACGGAAGTGTTTTTTGCGTTATATGAAAACGGAAATAATCGGAGTAACAGGATTTGAACCTGCGACCTCACCCACCCCAAGGGTGCGCGCTACCAGGCTGCGCTATACCCCGACAATTCAATCCATACCGCATCCCTACGATTAAGATACGTTCATCTAATGAATAATATGCCAGAAAGCGGTTACTTGCTGCTTATACTATAAATATACCTCACTATTGCAGCAGTTTCAAATAGAGTTTAGTATTTTTATTGAGTTCAATATTTTTTGCACGTCATTAAAATTTAATGGATTTTCCGTAAAAGCTGTGCTATACTCTTGGCACAAGGAAAGGAGGTGCGTTCACATCAAGCATGACATGCTGAACGTATCCCTTACCCGGACCAACGGCTGAATGTTTTAGCCTTGGTGGCGCGGGATACGGAGCAAAGTTTCAAACTAGCGCCTCGGGTAGAGAGACCGTCTTCGGACGGTCTTTTTTTTGTTTGCCCGCACTCTTCGAACTCCAACAAACAAATAACCGCCAAAGCCTGCGAACCTGGGGTTCGTCTGTCTTCAGCGGTTATTTGTGGAATTTGCTGTATTACTGAGCCTATTGAACCTGCTTCCAGGGTCTAATTCATTTCTTGGATTATAAGATTACGATTTACGATTCTTATAAAAATCAATAATATCGTTTACCGTGCGGAGCGGCTCCGCCTCTTTGTGGACAGTGTCCACGGCTGGCTTGAATGGTTCATGCGTATTCGTAGTCACTTCAGTCATTCCTTTCGATAATTAAGCTAGCTGCGTCTATAGCTGCATGTCTACTTGCGGCGCCTCTATTCATTACCCTAGAAAAAGGGTATTGACGCACATCTGCTCGTATTTATTTTGCTGGCAAAACTTCTACTCTGCTATCCGTTCTAGTTCGCAATTCCTGTTCCCGGTTCTCAGTACACAGCAAAAAACGCCTTCCTAACGTAATATACGTTAAGAAGACGCCAGCTATGACTCTATTCAGGCCCAAATTTACAGTTAATTCTTCTGAAGGCTTGCCTGCTCCTGCAGCCGCTTCAGCGTCTGCTTGTCCTTCACCGTCAGCTCAGCCGTCTCCAGCAGATCCGGTCTGCGTTCAAGGGTACGCTGCAACGCCTGTTCACGCCGCCACACCTCG
This sequence comes from Paenibacillus rhizoplanae, assembly GCF_042684125.1. Lineage (NCBI taxonomy): Bacteria > Bacillati > Bacillota > Bacilli > Caryophanales > Paenibacillaceae > Paenibacillus > Paenibacillus rhizoplanae. Next base: position 8,331 of record NZ_JBHUKY010000051.1, read on the forward strand.
ATATTCGCATGGTGTCCGCTGAGCAGCATGTCCGGGACCTTCCAGCCCCGGAACTCTGCCGGGCGGGTATAATGCGGGTACTCCAGCAGCCCGGTACTAAAGGAGTCGGCGATTGCGGAGGTCTCGTTACCCAGTGCCCCCGGCTGCAGCCGCACTACTGAATCAATAACGGTCAAGGCAGGCAGTTCACCGCCGGTCAGCACATAGTCCCCAATTGACAGCTCGTCCGTCACCAGATGCTCACGGATTCGCTCGTCATAACCCTCATAATGACCGCAGATGAAGATCAGATGCTGCTCCTGTGCCAGCTCTTCGGCGATCTGCTGGTTATACGTCCGGCCCTGGGGACACATCAGAATAATGCGCGGCTTCATCGCCGCTGTGTCCTCAGCAGCGTTCCCCTCCTCCCCGCTATTACTACTCTGAGCCAGCACATGCTCCACCGCTGCGAAAATAGGGTCAGGCTTCAGTACCATGCCTCCCCCTCCGCCGTAAGGCGTATCATCCACACTGTTATGCTTGTTGCCCGAGAAATCGCGGAAATTCACTGTGTTCAGCGAAGCGATGCCTTTCTCACGGGCCTTACCGAGAATGCTCGTGCCGAAGACGCCTTCACACATGTCCGGGAACAGCGTCAGCACATCAATCCGGATCATGGAAGCAGCCCTTCCATGATATGCACGGTGATTTTTTTGGCCGCAATATTTACGTCCAACACTACATCGTTAATGACCGGAATCAGAATATCCTGACCCTTCGCCGGCTTCACGACCCAGACGTCATTGGCTCCGGGCTGCAGAATCTCCGTAATCGTCCCCAGCGGCTGGCTGGCATCTTCATCCGTGTAGACTTCGCAGCCTACGATTTGGTGGAAGTAATATTCGTTCTCCGGCAGCTCGACCAGATCGTCACTAGGCACCTTAAGCAGGCTGCCTTTGTATTTCTCAATCTCGTTAATATTCGTATACCCCTTGAGCTTGGCGATATACATCCCTTTATGCTCTTTCGCTGATTCTATCGTAACCTCGAATTTCGGGCTTCCGTCTGCGGGAATCAGCAGCAGCTTTTTGCCGGGTGCAAACCGCACTTCCGGGAAATCGGTATGCGACAGGATTTTAATTTCTCCGCGAATACCGTGCGTATTCGCCAGCCTGCCTACGGTTAACTCTTCAGTCATGTGTTCATCTCCTTCACCTTGGTCGCGTGTAGCTTATAAATTCTTATATTTTCAACAAAAAGGAGCCGGGATATACTATCCCTAGCCCCTCCTTGTGCGCATCCTTAAGATAAAATATCCACGGTAACGCGTTTATCACTTTTGACTGCTGCAGATGTGACTACGGTACGAAGCGCTTTGGCGATCCGCCCCTGCTTGCCGATGACCTTACCGACATCATCAGGATGCACGGAGAGCTCATAGACAATCAGGTGATCCTTCTCCACGGTCCGCACGGCCACATCCTCCGGATGATCCACTAAAGCCTTAGCAATAACACCAACTAATTCTTCCATAGAGGACCCTCGCAATCAGTCATTATTTCTGAAGCTTTGACTCATGGAACTTCTTCATCACGCCAGCTTTGGAAAGCAGGTTGCGGACGGTATCAGATGCTTGTGCACCTGTCTGAAGCCATTTAAGAGCCTTCTCTTCGTCAATCTTAACGACTGCCGGTACTTCGATCGGATTATAATAACCGATTTCCTCGATAAAACGGCCGTCACGAGGAGACCGGGAATCGGAAACCACTACACGGTAGAAAGGCGCTTTATGTGCTCCCATTCTTTTCAAACGAATACGTACTGCCACGAAATTCACCTCCTTAAAAGAATATCGGAATATAGGGGGATAGTTTAAGATAAACCCTTTTTCGATCCCTCCCAAACCCTCCCTTCCCGAAGGGAGGGCCACAAGGGCTCTGCCCTCTGGACACCCGCTAAGTGCAACTAGCGTATGCGTTCAGATTGGCGGGACTTGGAATGAGTTCGGGGGAAGACCGCTTTTCCTCCCTGCGGGATACGCTTGACTGGCGGCGTTCCCTGGTAACGAGGGGAAGAGATTTAAACATTAAGATCAAGGTCAAAAGATCAAGATCAAAAGATTACTCGATCTTCTGATGTTGTACTATATCAGATCTAGGGGTAAACCTAAAACTTAAAGCTAAACCTAAACATTAAACCGTAAAGATTAAGATCAACGGAAGGGGAATTTCATTCCGCCTTTACCGGCAAGGCCCTTGAGCTGCTTCATGGCGTTCTTCTTACCGCCCTTGCCGCCTCCGCCGCCCATCATGCCAGAGAACTGCTTCATCATCTTGCGCATTTCATCGAATTGCTTGATGAGCCGGTTCACCTCAGCAACGTTGGTACCGCTCCCTGCTGCAATACGCTTGCGGCGGTTGTGGTTGATAATCTCTGGCTGGGCTTTCTCGGCCTTGGTCATGGAATGAACAATGGCTTCGACGCGGCCCATCTGCTTATCATCCACCTTCAGGTCCTTCATGCCCTTGGCCTTGTTCATGCCAGGCAGCATATCAAGAATCTGGTCGATCGGGCCAAGCTTCTTCACTTGATCCATCTGCTCCAGGAAATCATCGAACGTGAACTCTGCATTACGCATCTTACGTTCCATTTCCTTGGCTTTCTCGGTATCGATGTTGGCCTGCGCCTTCTCGATCAGCGACAGCATGTCGCCCATACCAAGTATCCGCGAAGCCATCCGCTCCGGATGGAACGGCTCCAGTGCATCGATCTTCTCGCCAAGAGCGGCGAATTTGATCGGGCAGCCGGTGACCGCCTTGACGGATAACGCAGCACCCCCACGGGTGTCGCCGTCAAGCTTCGTAAGCACTACGCCGGTAAGCTCCAGCTGCTTGTTGAAGCTATCCGCCACATTCACGGCATCCTGACCGGTCATGGCATCGACTACCAGGAGCACTTCGTCCGGAGTTACCACGTTATGGATCTGCTTCAGCTCTTCCATCAGCTCTTCATCAATATGCAGGCGGCCTGCGGTATCGACGATGACATAATCCAGGTTGTTATCCTTCGCATGCTGAACACCTTGTCTGGCAATCTCTACAGGACTGATCTGATCACCCAGCGAGAAGACCGGAACCTTGATCTGTTCTCCCAGCACCTGCAGCTGCTTGATCGCAGCCGGACGATAGATATCGGCGGCTACGAGTAACGGGCGGTGATTGCCCTTCTGCAGCAGCTTCGCCAGCTTACCAGAAGTGGTCGTCTTACCTGCGCCCTGCAGACCCGTCATCATAATGACCGTCGGCGGCTTGTTCGACTTAGCCAGCTTCGCCTGGCTTCCGCCCATCAGCTCGGTCAATTCCTTATTAACAATATCGATGATGACCATGCCTGGCGTGAAGCTGTCCATGACTTCCGTACCGATGGACTTCTCCTTCACCTTGGACACGAAGTCCTTGACGACCTTGAAGTTAACATCGGCTTCCAGAAGGGCCAGCCGCACTTCACGCATCGCTTCGTTTACGTCATCTTCGGATACTTTCCCTTTGCCGCGCAGTTTGCTGAACACATTCTGCAATCTTCCGGTTAATCCTTCAAATGCCATAGGCGGCTCGCTCCCTTCTTCCTACTCTAACCTCTGCAGCCGGTCCATGAGTTCCATGAACTGCTGTTTATATTGCTCAGGCAGCATTACCGTATCAGGCAGTCTGCGCAGTTCTTCTAAGTATTTGTTACGTTCTTCATGCTTGGACAGGAGTCCAAGCTTCTCTTCATAATTATCAAGCACTTGCTCCGCCCGCTTGATATGCTCGTACACAGCCTGGCGGCTAATTTCAAATTCCGCTGCGATCTCCCCCAGGGAGAAATCATCATGGAAATAATATTTGAGAAACGTCTGTTGCTTGTCAGTAAGCAGCCGTTCATAGAAAGCAAATAACAGGTTGATCCGGTTGGTTTTCTCGAGCCTATTCTCCTGACTCATTAAGGGCACTCCCTTCGTCAAGGAAAAACACTTTACAGCTTCACAACGTCCCTTATGATACCGAAAACAAAGAAAGATGTCAAGTCTTTTTACTTGTCATCTTTCACTTTGCCCGAAACCTGCATTCCGGCGCTGAAATCCAGCACCATTCCCGCTTCATACCTCCACCATTAATGAATAGGCAGGATGTATAACAATACAACGAAGAAGTGCAGAACGGTTCCCGCAAGCACGAATAAATGCCAGATCGCATGATGATACGGGAAGCCGCGCCATACATAAAACACGGTGCCCAGAGTGTACAGCAGTCCGCCAATCATCAGCAGAGTCATCCCGCCGCTGGCGACGGCCTGGGACAGAGGGCTCCAGGCGATTACGATCATCCAGCCCATCGCAATGTAGAAGACGGTGGACATGAACAGGAATTTTTTGACGAAAAAGGCCTTGAAGAAGACACCGAATACCGCTACTCCCCAAGCGATACCGAATAACGTCCAGCCCAGAGGTCCGCGGATCGCCACCAGCATAAACGGGGTGTACGTTCCGGCAATGAATAAGTAAATCGAAGAGTGGTCAAGGAATTCAAAGAAGTCCTTCGCCTTGCCGTCTCTGAGACTATGCACCATCGTTGAATTAAAATACAGGATCAGCATAGTAGCGCCGTAAATGGAGAAACTGACTACATGCCAGGCTGTGCCGTTCTGAACAGCATATACGATCAGCAGAACCAGCGCAGCAATACTTAATAGAGCGCCGATCCCGTGTGTAACCGCATTTGCTACTTCTTCCTTGCGGCTGTAAGTGTGAGTATTTGCCATACCATATTCCTTCCGTCTTGCGGTTTCCTTCTATTATAGCCGTTTCCCTGAAGTCCTTCCAGCTTACTTAAGCTGGTACAGCTCGGTATACTTCGCTTCCAGATAATCTGCCAGATAATCAGGATTCAGCGGTTCGCCTGTAACTTGCTCAATAATCTGCGAAGGGGTTAGGCTCTGGCCGTAGCGGTATACCTTGTCTGTAAGCCATTCCTTGATCGGCAGCAGGTTGCCCGCGGCAATCAGCTCTTCGAACTCCGGCAGTTCCTTACGCAGAGTGTTCAGCATCTGGGCCGCATACATGTTACCCAGAGAATAGGAAGCGAAATAGCCGAAGTCTCCACCGGACCAATGAACGTCCTGCAGTACGCCAAGCGCATCCGTAGGCGGTGTAATACCTAAGTATTCCTGATACTTCGCATTCCAGGTCTTAGGCAGATCCTTCACTTCAAGCCCTTCATTGAAAATCAGCTTCTCAATCTCATAGCGCACAATGATATGCAGGTTATACGTCAGCTCATCGGCTTCGATCCTAATGAAGGAATTGCCTACACTGTTGATCGCCCGGTAAAAGTCTTCCATCTCCACGTTCGCAAGCTGCTCCGGGAAATGCTGCTGCAGATCGCCGTAGTAACGCTGCCAGAAAGCCCGGCTGCGGCCGATCATATTCTCCCACAGTCTGGACTGGGATTCATGAATTCCCATGGAGGCGCCCTGTGCCAACGGTGTACCAATCAGCTCTTCCCCGAAATTCTGCTCGTACAGGGCATGTCCGCCCTCATGCAGTGAGCTGAAGATTGAGCTGGTCACATTATCGAGCAGATAGTTCGTTGTAATGCGGACATCGCCGGGGTTCAGCCCTGTAGCGAACGGATGCACACTCTCATCCAGACGTCCTGCCTCGAAATCATAGCCCATCTGTTCGAGTACGAAGAGGCCGAATTTCTCCTGCTGCTCCTTAGGGAAGATCTGGCTCAGGAATTCGGTGTCCGGCTTGTTCGGCGAAGCATTGATCGCTTCAGCCAGCGGAACAAGACGGCTGCGCAGACGGGTGAAGATCGCATCCACCTTATCCACGGTCAAATCCGGCTCGTACATATCCAGCAGTGTGTCATACCGCGAGCCTTGTACACCCCAATAATCAATGAACTCTTGTTTGAAGGCCACAATCTTGCTCAGATAAGGCTCGAAGGAGGCAAAATCATTATCATCCTTAGCCTCTTCCCAGATCGTCTGCGCATGGGCGGTGAGAACAGAATACTCCTCGAAGGTCTTGGAGGGAATGCTTTTGCTGCGCTGGTACTCCTTGCGGGTATCCTTCACAATCTTATTCTGATTACTATCTAGCTGCTCTGCTACTTCCGGGCGGCTGAAATACTCTGTGAACGCCCCGATTTCCTCCGATACCTGGAGTCTGAATGCCTCTGCACTCAGCATACCTAGCGTAGCAGAGCGGGTCTCTACGCCTTTGCGGGGTGCGCCTGTACGCAGATCCCAGCCCAGAAGTCCAATTGCTTCATAATAGCCTTTGATTTTGAATAATAGCTCGCTGAATTTATCCCATTGTTCCCGGACCTGCTGTTCCATGTCTGAGCACCTGCCTTGTCATTTTTTTCTACTCCTCTTGATGATACTTTTTATAATCGTTATAATCAAATTCGGGCTGTATCTCTTCAAATTTGAAGTAGTTAACGGCCTACAGGCGCGGAGACAGACTCTGCTTACATTTTGCAATATTTGATTACAGGAAGCCCTTTATGTTCGCGGCAAGACGCAGTACAATGGATTACAGTTTAATCTTAAGGAGGCATATGGCTTATGAGTCAGGTTACAGACATTATGGAGTTCAACAAGCATTTTGTAGAGGAAAAGGCATACGAGAGCTATCTGACCAGCCGCTTCCCGGATAAAAAAATGCTGATCATCACCTGTATGGACACACGGCTTGTTGAGCTTCTGCCCAAAGCAATGAATTTCAAGAACGGTGATGTCAAAATCATCAAGAACGCCGGAGCCATCATCTCCCAGCCGTTCGGAAGCGTCATGCGCAGCGTAATGGTTGCGCTATACGAACTGGACGCTGACGAAGTGATTGTCGTCGGCCATTATGAATGCGGCATGGCTTCCCTGAATGCTGACCATATGATTAACTCCATCAAGGAACGCGGCGTGTCCGAGGAAGTACTCAGTACTTTGGAGAATTCGGGGATTAAGCTGACCAAATGGCTGCGCGGGTTTGACAACGTAGAGGAAGGGGTAATTCAGACTGTGGAGCTGATTAAGCGCCATCCCTTACTCCCCCCAAACGTACCTATTCACGGCATGATCATCGATCCGGCTACCGGAGCGCTTGAGCTTGTCTCGGACGGATACGCGGACTAAGGCAACTCTCTGATACTGCTGTTTGCGCGGGTCCCGGACCCGCGCTTTTTTTGTGTCCGGGGGTCCGGGCCAATGCCGGATGATAACATTTATATTTGTGATTACAAGTGGAAACGGCTTTGCCGTCCTTTAAAGGACGGTACCGTTTCAGCGAGAAATAGAAGGATAAGTTATCGTGTGAAACATATAAATTCTTATATTTTAAAAATTGAAACCTTAGCCTCCGCTCTGCGTATTACCGGGCAACAGCCAGGTAAACTGGGTGTTACCAATACTTCTAGGAGGTTCTTGTACTCAATGAAACCAATGAAACGTGTAATGATGATCGTCATGGCCTTCACACTATTCTTCGCCGTCACTGTTCCTGACTTCGCAGATGCCCGCCGCGGCGGGGGCTTCAAATCAGGAAGCCGGGGATTCACAACGACCCCGAAGAAATCAACCACTGATAATGTGAAAAAAAGCGATAGCACCAAAAGCAACACCAACGGAACTGCAGCGAACGCGAACCGCGGCTTCTTCAGCGGCGGCGGACTGATGAAAGGCCTGATGATCGGCGGGATCGCCGGCTTCCTCTTCGGTGGCATGTTCGCCGGAATGGGCGCTTTAGGCAATATTATCGGATTCATGATTAACATGCTGGCCATCTACTTCGTCGTGATGTTGATTATGAACTTCTTCAAGCGCAGACAGGAACGACGCAGAATGCAGGAAAGAGACGGACGCTACTAATGGGTGTTACCGTACTCAGCATGGACGAGATTATCAATGCGATCTGCCTGCATATGGCGGAACGCAAGGCTGTACGGGTGGAGGAAGTCCAGGTTGAACTCAGCTGGGACGAGGACACCGGCTACACAGCAGAGGTCTGGATACAGGGACGCAGCCAGTTCCTGGTCGAGTCCAACATGATTGAGTCCATTCTTCGCTACGTGCACAGCGAATACGGCATCCGTGCCTACCGTGAAGATGTACGGCTGGAGTTGGACGAAGAGATTACAGCAGTTGTGAACACGTAAGTGTTGCAAGACTTGATCGAATAAAGGGATGACCCCGGATAACGGGGTCATCCCTTTTGTTTTCTCTACCTTTTAGTTTCCCTACCTTTTATTGTCACTGCCTTTATTCGCAAGATAACTTATCCTTCCGGCGTTAGGAAACCTGCCAGCACATCTTCCCTGCTAACCCGCGCAGTCCCGCTGCCGTGCAGCTCAACCCAAGGCGCACGCTGCTTCCGCAGTGTTGCCGCTGTTCCTTCCGAAGTGTACTCCTCATACCTGACCGTCTGCTCATTGGCAGGCTCGCCCCAATGATCCCAGCCTTGAGGATGAATGTGCTGTCCCATCCTGCAATCCACAAAGGCTGTCTTGGCATGCTCCCGCCATGGGCGGCCCAGGAATACCGGCGCTGTGCCCGGCTCAGCGCTTAGATAACAATGACTGAACACGTAGCCGTAGGCCTGCCCTTCGGGAGTGGAGGCTGCCGTGATGTAGCCTGTATGGCCTCCGCTATTCCGCAGACTGTGCAGTGTACAATGCTCGAAGTAGGCCGTTGCTCCGCCAAAGATATAATCTACGGTCCCCTCAATATAACAGTGCTGGTACAACTGGCGGTACTGCGCGTGATGCTCCCGCAGCGGAACGCCGCCGAACAGCAGGCGCTCTCTGGGGGCCGGCGGCAGCGGACCGGTGAACAGCGTGTCCTGATGGCCCTTGAATGTACAATTCCGGAATACCGTCTCATCACAATGGGCGTACACCGCCACTGCCTGCCCTACCTCACTGCCTTGTCCTGCTGTATTGGAGACAGTCAGATTCTCCAGCACCAGCTTCCTGCCGCCCAGGAACAGGGTGGGAGTGGCAAAGGTCCCGATCTCTTCCCCCTGCTCATCCAGCTCCCGGGCATAGCGGTTCATCGTGATCTCCACTTGTCCGATGCCGATGATACGGAGACAGGAGCGGTAGACCCGCACCTCTTCCTTATACACTCCCGGCATAATGTAGAGTGTTGCCTCTGAATCCGGGTCCAGCCGTTCCAAGGCATCGACTGCCGCCTGAATGGTAGAGTAATCGCCTAAGCCCTCCTTGCCCACCAGCATCCCTTTTCCCATCCTCTCTCACGTAATGGCCTTCACTTAAAGCCTGCTTACTTACTTCTGTGTCAGTTTATATGCAGCTTCATATTCCTCGGTGATCTTGGTTCCGCCGGAATCCTTCCAGGTCTGCACGGTTTTTTTGAAGGCCGCCTCATCCGATTGGCCCATGATATATTTGAAGGTAGCATCTGTGATGATCTTTTGCAATTCCGTTCCCTGCTCATTATTGGTTGCCGAATCCAGCGGAACGGTTGGGTCAAGCACAGCGAACTTGTCATTCTCGCGGATCAGCTCATTAGCCAGCTGCTTCTCAGGGTTCGAATCCGGCACCAGCTCCATGCCCGGCTGCAGATCCTGCGCCAGTGTTCTCAGACTGGAGATGTCCACCATACCGGTATAGATCCCGGTCTTCCCCTGGGCGAATTGCTGCTGCTGATCCGTTTTGGCTGTAACTGCGAAATCCTGCGCCAGGTAGGTCCATATATTCCGGTGTATCGAATTCAGGGATGAACTTACCGCTATAGTCTACTCAGATCATTGTGTTTCCCCTTTGATTTGATAGACTCTTTTAAATTATAGCGTTTTCATGAATGCGGTTCCATGATTATTTTCACGTGTCCAATTGGCAAAAGGGCTCTGTGAAGCCGTTCATCCCCCTCCTTCAGCGTAGTAGATCATGCAAAACAACCCCACAACGTGGGGCTGTAGCTTCGATGATGACCCCGGCTATGAGCCTTGCTTAGAGTAACGAAATCGCCAGCAGCTCGAACAAGACCAGCGGCATAATCACATTGCTGTTCACCGTACCTGGATAAGGGTAACCCGGGCCCGGATATCCCGGACCTGGATAGGGCTTGTAATACGGATTGTAATATCCGCGTCCCATCTCCATGGTTAGGGTTACGGCCAGGTACATATGCTTGCTGTCCATACCGGCAATCGTACCCTCATGCATCTGACCGTCAAGGGTCTGCACCTGCACTTTATGATTCAGATATGGCTTACAGGACTGGTGAAGCGAATCGCGGACCCCGTTCAGATGCTGAACCACCGCAGGGTCTGCCTGATAGATTACCGACGTTTGCGGGCCGGATGAAGTTGTCGACATAAGTGTAGGACCTCCGTGTAATTGGATTTGCTTCATACTATGCACCTGCCCAGTCCGGTGTGCCTAGCCTGCTCCCCGGCGCTCATTCGATCCGCATACGCAAGCCAAACAGCCGTACACCGGAAAGTCCGGTATACGGCTTAGTGATCACTTTTCTACAAGTGCTGTGCTCTCTGCTTAAAAAGCCACTCCAATCCCGCCCTGGCCGGCATAGGTTCCCATCACAGGTCCCATCGTGGACAGCAGAACCTCCTTGAAGGGATGCTTCTCCAGAATACGCCGCTTGATCTCCAGCGCCAGCGTCTCACAATTGCTATGGACAATGGCGATTACCGCCTGTTCATAATCATGCTGCTTCTGGTCCAGCTTGGCCAGCAGATGAGTCAGCGCCTTAGGCAGGCCGCGCGTCTTCTCGACCACTTCAACGACGCCCTCGTCGCTGATCTTCAGCAGCAGCTTGATGTTGAGCACGGAAGCCACAGCGCCGGAGATCCGGCTCAGCCGTCCGCCCTTGATCACATTCTCAAGGGTATCCAGCGTGAAGTATGCAGTCGTCTCTTCGACCTTGCTCAGCACTCTGTCCTTCAGTTCAGCCAGACTTGCGGCAGTAAGTGACCATTTGGCCGCCATGGCGACAATCAGGGTCAAGCCGCCGGAGAACAGCTTGGAATCTATAATTTCAATCGCATTCGGATGTCCTTCTTCCTCGTACATCTCCTTGGCAATCATTGCGGTCTGATAAGTACTGCTAATATTAGAGGACATGCAGATGACCAGAATGTCAGTGCCTGCTTCCACTTGCTTGAAGCTGTCCAGGAAGGTCTGCGGACTCGGGCTTGCAGTCGTAGGCAACTCCTTCGATTCATGCATTTTGTCATAGAAATCCTTGGCATTCATATCATCCGGCATTAGCTCATGACCGAAATGGACCGGCAAATGAACAATGGAGATGTCATACTGCTTAGTGTATTCAGGGGGTAGATCCGAACCGCTATCGGTAATTATCTTGATGGGCATCAGAATGCTCTCCTTTCAATTCTATACCATTATAGTTACCCTTTCCGGAGATCACTAGTACAATTTATAACTTGTCAAAATCGGAGTTTTGTGCTTAATCCCACTTGTGATATGGTTGAAGCATAAGCATACAGAAATGGAGTGTACCTGATGAGCAAGAATAAAGTATGGAACCGGGGCAAGCACAATGGAGCCGGCCTGTCCAAAAAAGCCCCGGCGGCAGTAGAATCCGAGGCTGCTCCCGAAGCTGTTACGGCTGAGAATCTCAGCAGCGAGGTCATTAACGAACGGACGGATACAGTCAAGCCGATGAACCGCAGCAATTGGGTCACCCGGCCCGCCCGCGTGAAGCCGCAGAACCCGGAACGTAATAAGAAGTAACATAACCGCTGACATGCTATTGTATTCCATGGAAGCCAACACAAACGGCTACGCCGTCCTTAGGAGGACGGCGTAGCCGTTTGTGTTTGAACTGGACGGAGAACTTTTTGTGACGGTGAATTCCGGCTGGGTATCTGCTACAAGGATTCAGACAGACTATCCGGCACATACCGGTTCTCCCTCATCAGCGTCCGGATCGCCTTCAGCGTGTTCCGCTGAACCGGGACCCCCGTTGTCCGGTGCAGCTGAAGCCAGCGCAGGGCGGCCAGTGCCTCGAATAGCTCCAGCTCTACTGGGCTATAGCTGCTCTTAGCTTCAAAGGCTGACCGGTAGATACTGGCATTCCGCTCCGCCAAATACACTCTAAAGAGCAGAATAGACCACGCAATATCATACCTTGGATCGCCAAGCTGGACATTGGTCCAATCGATGATGGTGAATGTCCCGGAGGCCTCCAGAATATTACCCAGATGATAATCACCATGAATGAGCTGATGAGCGGTTAGCTTGGCCTGCTCCGCCAACTCCTGCGCCAGTGTTCGGATCTCAGGCTGCTCCGCCCAGGCAGGGAAGAAATAATCTGCAAAATCATAAGCCGGTACCTTCAAGCTGCTGGACGAATCGATCTGCAGCTTATGTACATCGAGCAGGTTGGCTGCTATGGCTGTTAGGCTGTCCGCATTTACCTTCTTGACTGGCATACCATCGAAGCTGGTTAACAGCACCTGATGGTCCTCAGCATCTAGACCCCAGGCATACGACCGTGAGACCGCGCAGCCCTGCCGGACCACCTGCTCCAGCACTTGATACTGAATAGAGACATCCGGCCGGGAGTCGCGGTTCCATATTTTCAGCACAAGCTTCATATCCGGCAGTGTAATTCTGCATACCTCGGCTTCCAGTCCCCCCTTCATCCGGGTGATGGCCGCCTCTTCCAGCCTTGCCAGCAGCGCTTCACTATCTGCACTCTGCTCCTGCCAGCGGATACCGCTCAGAATCTTATTGATAGTTATGATTCCCCTCTCCAAGGAACGATCTGCTGCGAATCCCTCAGACCATATTCTAGGCATTTTCCCTATTCCAATGAATAACATATTCCAACTATACAAATCAATAGAGAATTGAGGGATGCGAAATGGAACATTGGATTAGAGTAGAACCGAATGTGAAGGTGTATGTGAATGATCTTAACCCGCTTGGCAACAAAACGTTACTCTTCATTCACGGCTGGCCAGCAAATCACCAGATGTTCGAATACCAGTACAATCAGCTAGTGCCCATGGGCTACCGCTGCATTGGAATGGATATGAGAGGCTTCGGCCGGTCTGACAAACCGCTTGGCGGGTACGATTACAACCGTCTCGCAGATGATATCCGCTGTGTGATCGGCGCCTTAGGACTGCACAATATTACACTCGGCGGACATTCTACCGGCGGAGCTGTAGCGATCCGGTATATGGCCCGGCATAAGGGACATGGGGTCTCCAAGCTGGCCTTATTCGCTTCGGCAGCCCCCAGTCTGATTCAGCGGCCGGGCTTCCCTTATGGCACGACTAGAGAAGCTATAGAGCAGATTATCCAGTCCACCTACAAGGATCGCCCCAAGATGCTGCATGATTTCGGCGATATTTTCTTCTATCAGCCGGTATCACAGCCGTTCTCGGACTGGTTCTTCCTCTTGGGACTGGAGGCGGCAAGCTGGTCCACTATCGCAGTCTCCAACGCCTGGATGGCCGAGGAGTTGTTCAACGATCTCCCCCGGATACAGGTGCCTACCCTTATTCTGCACGGGGTTCATGATCAGGTGTGCTTCTTCCCGCTCGCAGAGGCGCAGCATCAAGGGATTAAGAATTCGGTTCTTATTCCGTTCGAGGACAGCGGCCACGGATTGTTCTATGACGAACGGGATCGATTCAACCGCGAGCTGGCGAGGTTCGCCGGTTAGACCATTCGCTAACCTGAACAGGACTGCTCCCAAAGCTATGAAATAGCTACTTGGGGCAGCCCTGTTGTTAATACGGACATATACGCAGGCGGAGGACCATGCGCGAAGCGCTACAGCTCCAGCGTCTCACCATATGCAAGTGCCGAGCCTCTAATTCCCGCCTCCTCCAGCGCTTGGACGAATGCCCCCGCATCCTGGCGGATCGGCGGGAAGGTATTGTAGTGTACCGGAAGCACTTGTCTGGCTCCCAGCCATTTGGCGGCGATAAGCGCATGCTCCGGCCCCATAGTGAAATGTCCGCCAATCGGCAGAATCGCGAGGTCGATCTTATACAGCTCCCCGAACATTTTCAAGTCACCGAACAGCCCCGTATCGCCGGCATGGAGAATCGTGCGCCCGTCCGCCTCAATTATGAAGCCCGCCGGTGTGCCGCCATAGATACTCTGTCCATCTTCGAGGGTAATGCTTGAGGTATGGAAGGCATGGATCATCGTCGCCTTAGCAAAGCCCAGATCCACCGTCCCCCCGATGTTCATTCCGATCGTCTGTGCCCCAGTGGATTCAAGGTACCCGGCCAGCTCCACGATGGCTACAATTGGCACGTTATTGCGCTTGGCAATCGGTGCGGCATCCAGCATATGATCCATATGGGCATGAGTCAGCAGTACCGCATCGGTCTTAATCTCCTCTACAGTCGTCACCGCCGCCGGATTTCCGCTAATGAACGGGTCGATAATCAGCGACTTGCCGTTCACTTCAATCTGGACACAGGAATGGCCGTGGTAGGTAATGTTCATGGTTTCTCTCTCCTTTTCACGATTCAGATTCGGTAGGACTAACGGAAATGAACCATACTTAGAATGCAATAGAATACGTTATCCTGTCACCAAGTTGCTTAGGTTTGAACCGTCCTGCTATTCTACAATGGCGTATATATTTTATCATGTAACCACAGATTGAGGTAGTTTGTACGCCGGAGGTCATGTCAATTGAAAATGAAAGACAGCGATTTTATGTGAACAGTTGCCAAAGTAGATGGCAGTTCAGCTCTAAGAGCAGCCCGAAATTGCTGCGGGCTGCTCTTGTTGAATTCTGCTATACCTCACGGCTGCCGGAAGCCAGCAGCTCCCGGACTGCTTCCTTATTCGTAAGCGGGGCACGGCAGGCGAAGTTGCGGCAGACATAGGCGGTGGCTTCACCGCGGATCGCCGGTTTGTCAGCCAGATGCGGCAGCAGGCGGAGCATCTCCCCGCTGTCCCCTTCCCAGTTAACGATGAGCGCTGCGTCCGGCAGATAGGTCTGCTGGACCTGAGCGAGCATGGCGTGCAGCGCGGGATCTTCTTTTTTGCCGGAGAGGACCCATTCTCTGCCGCCGGAGACCATCCCCAGATGGGCCTGCAAATACATCGCATATCCCGGCGGATACTCCGAAGCAGCGGAAGCAAGCACCGCAGCGGTGCGCTCCGCGATCTCTTTCAGCTCCATATCCTGCGTAATGACCGACAGCTTCCACAAGAGCTTCGCCGCCACCGAATTCCCGGAGGGAATCGCGCCGTCATACAATTCCTTCGAGCGGACCGGCAGCTTCTCCCCGTCATGCCCGGTGAAGAAGAACCCGCCTCCTTCGGTATCTAGGAACAGCTCCAGCATCCCATCCTTAAGCGTCAGCGCCCGCTCCAGATAGACCGCTTGACCTGTAGCTTCATATAATTCGCTGAGTCCCCAGATCAGGAAGGCATAATCATCCACATACGCCGGAATCGCCGACTCCCCGTCACGGTAACGGGCCAGCAGCCGCCCATCTTCACGCCGCAGCTTGTCCCAGATGAAGTCCGCTGCACGTTCGGCGGCCTTGGCATATTCCGGCTTCTGCAGGGCTTTGGCTCCCAGGGCCAGCGCAGCAATCATCAGCCCGTTCCACGAGGTCAGCACCTTGTCATCCTTAAGCGGATGAATGCGCTGCTCCCGGTACTCGAACAGCTTCGTACGCCATTCCTCCATCCGGGTCCGCAGACCAAGCGGATTCATGCCCATACGCTCCGCAATCTCTTCCGGCAGACCGTGAAGGAGATTCGGAATATTTTCCCCTTCGAAGTTGCCCTCCGGCGTAATCCCGTACACATTGCAGTAGGAATGCATATCCTCCAGCCCAAGCGCTTCCTCAATCTCCTCACGGGAGAAGACATAGAACTTGCCTTCCACCCCTTCGGAATCGGCATCCTCCGCAGAGTAGAAAGCGCCTTCCGGTGAAGTCATATCGCGCAGCACATACGTGAAGATCTGCTCGGCAATCTCCGCATACAGCGGCTTCCCCGTAAGCTGGAAGGCTTCCAGATAGACATTCGCGAGGAGAGCGTTATCGTAGAGCATTTTCTCAAAATGCGGCACCAGCCACTCCCGGTCTGTCGAATACCGAGCGAAGCCATAGCCCACATGGTCGTACATGCCGCCCTTATACATCGACTCCAGCGTATGCTCCACCATCCGCAGCGCTTCCGGCTGATCATGCAGCTGGCTGTACGCCAGCAGGAAAGACAAATTATGCGGCGAAGGGAACTTCGGCGCATTACCGAACCCGCCGTACTCCTCATCGAACTGCCGCCGGTACAGCTCATACGCCTCATGCAGCAGCTCCGCGCCGGGAATGCCGCCCGCAGCTTCCGGATTGTACGCATTCTTGCGGTCCAGCGTATGCAGCTCAGCCAGCAGATCATCACCCAGCTTATCCAGTGCTTCGCCGTCCTGCTCCCACTTCGTATGGATCTGCTCCAGCACATCCATCAGCCCGATCCGACCGAACATCTGTCGCTTCGGGAAATACGTCCCGGCATAGAACGGCTTCTTCTCCGGCGTCAGCAGCACCGTCAGCGGCCACCCCCCGCTCCCCGTCAGCGCCTGACACACCGACATATACAGCGCATCAATATCCGGCCGCTCCTCGCGGTCTACTTTGATCGCTACGTAGTGATTGTTGAGGAGCTCCGCGACTTCGGCGTCCTCGAAGGATTCTCGTTCCATTACGTGGCACCAGTGGCAAGTCGATTAAAGCCACAACTACGAATACCCAACAGATAAGAAGATTGGTTTATTTTCTCGTCTCGCGGTATCAAACGCTTCTTCACTCCACGCATACCAATTGACTGGATTATGCGCATGTTGGAGCAGGTAAGGCGATTTCTCGGCGATTAATCTATTGGGCTTGTGATTCGTTGTCATGGGGCATCACCTCTTTTCGTGTGGGATTTGGGTAAAGTATTGCTTAGGGTTAGTTTACCCAAAAAGGTGGGGGAAGGCGCAGTTAATAAAAATGTCTTTACACTAGAGCATATTATTTTCTTGTTAATACCCTATTCTCATGCGAGATCATAGGGAATACCATGGTTTAACCTCTGTATTCCTCATTTATCTACTATAAAGTTTAAATAATCCGCTTCTATTTCCATATTCCCTCCCTCAACAATCACACTTTGAAAGGCAACAACGTTCCGAACTTTTACCTACTTCAAATCGCTGACGACGAAGTGTTTGACTTCTGATTGCTCAAACTCACGATCTAGCACATTTTGCTATGGCTGCTTTGTTACACACCGTCTTATGGGGCTTATATTCAGCGATTATATACATAAAGACGAGGGATAGAATTCTTATTGTTCTTCGTAGAAGAATGTCTAAGTACTTACTTGTTCCTACCGAAGTTATAGTGTTATCCTGCCCGTAAGCTGAATATGCAGCCGATCTCTCGGCTGCATATTGTCATAGTATTATCGATTCCCTTTAGTTGGACTTAATCTAAACGCCAAATTGCTTTAAATGATGGTCCAAATGCTTGTAAATCCCTTTACCCCACTCCTCGGAAGTGAGTACTCCGAAAAAAGGATGTGGACGATTGGTACAATTCTTAGGACCATCACTTTGTAATATTAGTATATTTTGTTTTAGCTTTTCTTTTTCTACTTCAAATTCTCTCTTATCCACAATCATTATGGTTTGAATAGTAGACATATTGCGAGGAAGTGGTTTGTCGTTATAAAAAATTGGTTTTGCAAATTTTCCTATCAACATTCCTAACCAACTTCTTGGGGAATGGGACTTTCCCATTGCTATATCTTGAAAAGAGGAGCAATGCGCTAGCATTTGAGCAACATCCATTCGACCCCATTGCGGTTGAGCGCTTTGTATTAATTGATCAATGCGCACTAAAATTTCTTTTGAATGTGATAGATCAAATATATTATTCACTAGGACAACGACCTCCTGGCATTACAAAAAATATTTGATAATTATTAAATATTACCATAATATTCGGAATAAATGAATGTCTATACCAAACTATCCTGACCGTTATTGATAAAGGAAAGTAATTTAGTATGGGCTGAAAAACTAAAATTAACAGGAGTGGAATTCACCGACGTGACACCAATGACAAGTCGAATAGCCGACAGATAAGAAAATCGGCTTATTCTCGGCTTGCGCTTTGGCAAAGGCCTCGTCTCCCCATGGATACCAGTCCACGGGGTTGTGGGCGTGTTGGAGCAGGTAAGGCGATTTTTCGTTCGCTAATCTATTGGGTGTTTTATGAGTCGTCACCAGGCGTCCCCTCATTTCGGATGATTTGGGTAAAGTGTTGTCTAGGGATAGTTTACCCAATTTGATGGGGGAGGGCTCAGGGAAAGTGAAAAGAGGTAATCCGGAGTGACAACTGCTCAATCATTTCTTAAAGGACCTAAGAACAGGGGGAAAATTATTTATTCCCTCTAGATTTTAATTCAACTTGTATTTCTTGAGTCTTAAGTTTTCTCTTTCCACCATCAGTTTTAATATAAACTTCATCCTTGCCAGTTGAAAAAAAGTACTCAGAAAAATAGGGTTGTACGGTAACTTCAACAATGTATTTATTAGCTATAATTTTCATATCATCATCATATACTTCAACTAAAAAAATCGAATAAACTTCAGTGGGCACTGGCGGAGATATCTGAGAGAGTTTATTGACTACATCTCTTCTTAACTTATCTCTTTCACTGTAATCAAGACGCACACCCACAACAGTTCTATCATCGCTAATGCCCCATAAAATTTTCCCTGTTATGTTCCTTCTAACGTTTAAATACGACACAACATATTGGTCTACTGTGCTAAGAATCGAATCAATCGAATTTATTCCTTTAACCTCTTTGAATTCCATATCAATGTTTTCTTCAAACTCGACTTTTGAATTCATAACATATTGTACTATTTTCTTTTGGGTTAGAGGAGAACCCAATGGTTGTTTCTTACTATATAAAATAAAGTCCAAGAAATCATACCTAAATCCAAATTTATTTCTTTCGCTCTGGTTTGTTACATGTAGTTGTTTAATAGACTTTTTTTTCATTTGTGATAATTGAACTTGGTAGCTACTCATAACTATAACTATTTGTATTTCTGTGGAGATGGAGTCTAATAAACTCAATAGGTTTGAGAATGAATAAGAATCAAGCCAAGCTCCAAATTCGTCAATTAGTATCAACTTCCTCTTATCCTCTAGAGCAAAAGACAATTGCCCTAAAAATTCTAAGATATATCTTTCTCCACCAGAATATATTCGATAAGCATTTTTTACCTTTGATTTTTCCACTCGATTAATTAATTCAAGGAAAAAATGCATTATATCAATTTCAAGGTTCATTTGAAAAAGATGCTTTTTCACAAGATCTAAATTAATTTCCAACGAACTATTCATATTACTTATAATTATCGGCTCATATTCACTAATATTAATATTATTTAATTGAGTAATTCTTTTGTCTGAAAAGTTGCGAGTGTAATTTTCCAAATATAATTTACCATTTGAAAAAGTTCTTACTACTTCAACTTGACTATCAGGTGTCTTGAATTTCAAAGAAATATCCATCTCATCTATACCAAAATTATCAATAACTTTAATTGATTGCTTTCCATAAAAAACCGAGATGATAGCACCTAGTAAATGTGTCTTCCCAGATCCATTTTCACCAACAATAATTGAAATTTTATTATGGAAGGTCATTTCAAATGTTTTGAATGGTCCATAATTGTTTATCATTATTTTTTCTAGCATAAGTGCCCCCTGTATGAATCATTTCAACACAAGCAAACACACGAAATTTCTATTCACTATGGGTAATATTTTATATCTTCCAAAAATATTAATAACTCTTTTTTCCATGTGCCAAACCTTGGATGTACCACTTAAATTTGCGCGATAAATAAAAATCGTTTGTTATCTCACCAATCTGCTAATCCTTTAGTTTCCTTCTGATTTTTAATTAGTAACACCTCAAATACATCACTACATCTTATCACTCTATCGTTAAACATTATTAAGAATTTATCTAATGTTCCAACTACTCTCATCACATTCCTTGTATCGATAAGATTCCTAACAATTATTCCTTTCTTCTGTTTCAATAGCTTCTCCTTTAAACTTAAGGATGGAGCATAATGATACAAATAGAACACCTTTCCTTGAGGATAAATGAATTGGCTTTCATTATATTCATCGAATATTCGTTCTTCTATATCTCTTTTATCTGAAGGATATCCGCTCCCATAATACGCACAATAATCATACAATATATCCCACAGGTTCTCGCAGGCCTCTTCTCCCCGTAAGTCAAACTTCACAAACCTCTCAATAAATGTTTCAGGGTCTTCTCTGTATTTCTTATGTAATAGTTTCTTTTGAAGTCTATGTGTGTTATTTTTCTCATTCGACCTAACAATATAACTCTTCATCACATTACCAACTCCGTAAATTTCTTCACGAAGTATTCTATCCGTTTCCCAAGTAAGGGTAAGAGGAATCTTATTGACTACAAACAACGGCATAATCGGCCTCCCTTTTTCATCTATACACCATGCAAAGTTTGTTTATAATTAGTGTAGTCAGAATAGGCGTAATTAGGAGATTTAAAAAGTTCATTCCTATACAACAACCCCTCGGAAGTTTTTATTGTCTTAATATTGATGTAACATTCTTGTATTCATGCTCTTCAGCGGCGTACATTAACATAGATGCCAAAATCATAAAACTAAATTATTTCTAATTACTTAATTGCCTTAAATTTAAAATCGTCATTGAGTATCAAGCTATTAAAAATCGAATAATTAGCGATGATTACAAAGAAAATAAGTAACGAGAACTTAAAGTTATCATCAATTGCTGTTAATAGTAGCTTTTCTTTTTCTAGTAAAGGTTCTATCCCGACTAACACTGACATTAAACCAGAGAAGTAAACAAATATAATATGTGTATAATGATACCACCTTCTAAAGGTGAGTTCGTTCCAGATTCTCTTTGATATAAAAAAAATAATGAATGTCAAAACCAAGGATAGAGATGAAGAAACAAATACTACAGCGATAAGTAAACGTAAAGGGTGGTTCACTGTATTCAATTTATCAACTACCTGTGCTCCATAATAAAAAGTCAATGAATACATAACAAAATATAAAAAAGGAATCATAAAGAATTTAGCGACAAACTTGTCCATTGAGTCTCCCACCTATTTTTCACTTTTTTCACTTCTGTAATAACCTTCATTGAATTAATTAACATATTTGCCGGATGCGCTTACGCCATCTTTAGTTTATTGAAATCCACCTGATTTAGTCTAGTAAAACGCCAAGGAATTTTCATTCTGATAAAAGTCCATGTTCAAATGAGATCTTGTATAAGTCTAGCAATATAAGTTCCATTACATCTATAATTTCGAAGCAAAATTTATTGTTTACAACAATGATATAGTTGCCTCCCTCGAAAACATTCTCCAATTTTCCAATAATTCTTCTAAGTTCAGTTTTTTTAGAATATTCTTCAATATCTCCACCATTATGCACAATACAATTTCTTATTTGAATGGCATTTTTAACATATTGCCAATTTTTTGAGTCAAATGAAATATCCATCCCACAAATCTTTCTTAAATATATTAGTGTTTTTTCTATTCCTGTTCCTCTAAGATCAGATAAATTCAGTTCAATATTATTATTTATTTGAATGGACTTTATTAATAATACTAACTGATTTTCAAAATATGAAAAAATTGATACTAATAGTGAATTACGCAAAATTTCAGGTAATCCAGAGTACTTATGAATCTCTTCAGATCTACCATCAAAAATATTCTCCCATGTGTCCTCCATTGAAGAATTAATTGCACACCTTTGATTAACCAAATGTATTTGTTCTTCGAGATGCTCCTCTACTAACTTC
This sequence comes from Paenibacillus rhizoplanae, assembly GCF_042684125.1. Classification (NCBI taxonomy): domain Bacteria; kingdom Bacillati; phylum Bacillota; class Bacilli; order Caryophanales; family Paenibacillaceae; genus Paenibacillus; species Paenibacillus rhizoplanae. Next base: position 30,271 of record NZ_JBHUKY010000051.1, read on the forward strand.
GCATATAGTCTGATTTCCTGTAGAGGATTAATAATACGATAATTTATATAGCCCATATATTATGACCTCCATACCCGATGCGTATATGTGATATTATCCAAATTCTTTTGTTTCTTCGTTGTATTTCGCTGCCTTTTTCATTATTTCTATAGCTTTATTTGTATTCTCCTTTGGTTTAGCATATATTCCCTCTAAATTTGAATACTTTTCGTTAAGTAAAGTCAATAAATCATTGGTAAGTAATCCACATGTCCAATAAACCGTAGTCTTTAAGGAAGAATAATGTTGCAATAAATCGTTAGGATTGAGTAACTTTGTCCCTGGTGAGAAAACTCCTAAGTGAAATAGAGAACCATACAATGTGCCGTGCAATGCTTCTGAAGCATCCTCATAAATATATAGCTTACACATCATCATGATACTTGGCTTTATACTTGTTCTTTCACTAATAATATCAATTCGTTTATCTAAAGAAATTGGTGTCCAGTGTGTTATTTCTTTACCAGATTTACTTGTAAATAGATTTAAGGCTTCATTTAAATTTGGAAGAGATACACTATCTTTGCCTGTATAGACGAATTGAACCTTGCCTGTTGTTCTTTCAATTGAACGATCCAACCTTCTGTATGCTTTCTGGGTGGTATGTAATTGGAATGAATTTAATTCAGCTTCATCGCAAACTTGTAAATACATAAAATTAATCATTCTTTCAACATAGGACCTAGCTATCATGTACATATCATTTATTAAATTACATTCACCCAATAGGAACATGGACTTAGAGTTCTCGATTAATGAAACTAACAATGGATAATTTCTTTTAATTCGTTTCTCATCTACATTGTTCAAATCTCTTAAAAGCTCTACTTCTCCAACAAAGAATTTATTCATATTCGTTAATAAATCTTCTGTAAAGAATGGACTATCTTCCATTTTTATTCCTTATTTCAGGTATGTTTAAAATAATTCTCGATTTCCCTTTTTTTCAAAAAAGCGCAGTATCCAATCATCTTTAAAATGAAGATGCTTAACTTAGACTCGTTGGTTAAGTATCTACTGAACTCCATGTGTCAAATGGAGTATTACTCGGCATTAGCATTAATGCCGTCTTCCTTACTGCAACATAGTAAAGCAAAGCAGTCTCTGTATCAAACATATGTGTATCTTTGTGCTGTTCTAAGTATGTTTAGCGTGATTATATGGCCAGATAACTAGCTTCAAGGTTTCATACAAATGTTTTTCTGATTTCACCTTTGCTAAAGGTAGGGCAAGGGCTTGACCTAATGGATACCTACGGATATTAAATAATCTCTTTATCATTGATCCTAAATGCAATCCACTCATATGAATTATTTCTCTGGTAACCCAATTAAAATTTTCAGGTTTCATCTTTAGATAAGCATTAATATATTGAATAGGTCTGAAAATATCCCGATCCTTTCTCTCATAACTTCCGTTGTCTCCAACATTGATGTTGTGAATTCCTGCACCGCCAATCTTTGTGTCGATTTCAAGCATTGCAGAGAACATATTTTTGCGATTATTAGCAATGAACCTGAAATCTTGTATCTCTTTCGAAGTTAACAGCTTATCTACAATATCAATAATGTAATTTCTCAAACAACCACCCCTAGCTTTCATTTTTAAAAATATGCAATCATTCATCATATATAGATATTATATACCTTTAGTAATAGTTTCCATTATTTCGATACTTATGTACAGGGCAGAAGTATGGCGAATAAAAAAAGCCACCATCACATGGCAGCTTTATTTCTGGCTTCTTTTACTTTTACTTCAAACTATTTCGAACAAATTCCCGCTCCGTTTTCTTCAATTGCTTTAATGAATTTTCAAAAGAATACGGAAATCTACCTCTAAGCTCAATCAGCTTACCAACCTCTCCAACGGCAATAGCTTCCTTAATAGCAGGAATCCACTTCTCATGAACAATGCCCCAACTTTCTGCCTGAAGAAGCTCGTCAATCAGCATAGGCAACTTAGAATTAGAGTTCTCATAACTCTCTCCTATCCGACTTTATTTGTTCGAAGATCAACTTCTCCTTAGCCTGAATAGGTTTTTCGTTATGTTCCAATACTTCTACGAGCATCGCTGCTCCCATTCTGAATCCAAGAGTATAGGCAGAAGCGGATGAAATAGAGATCAGCAGGCTGTTAAGATCCATGACTTCTTCGAGCACGTTGAAATCTTCTGGAGACAGCTTTGCTTGCAGGATGTGTATACGCTCCGAGATTAGCTTAGAGTTTTGTACATACTCGGGATCATTTAAACAGATTTGTTCATTTGGGCAGATTTTTCCGTAATATAGATCTTCTAAAAGACTCACTTACACCCCTCCCAAATCATCTTCTCCTTGATTATCTTAGCGAATTTTTCGCTAAAAATCAATAGCGAATAATTCGCTAAGATATGCTTGCGTTGGAGGTGTTCGATATGTATCAACGTATCCGGGATTTACGCGAAGATAAGGATTTAACGCAAACTCAAATGGCGGAGTATTTGCAATGCAGCCAGCGAATTTATAGTAATTATGAACGCGGTGATGTTGATATCCCCACTACTATTCTCATCAAGCTGGCAGACTTTCATATGACGAGTACTGACTATTTACTTAACCGAACAAACCAAAAGAAACCTTATCCCAAAAGTTAAACTAATCTTTGTAAGCGCCATAAACTAAGTTTATAGCGCTTACGAAAAACTCCGGAGGACTTAATGAAATGAAGAAACTTCTGTTTATTATATCTGTTTTCTTTCTTTTATTAGGATGCTCAAATGACAAGGTTACAAGCAACAATAATATGTCCAATAGCGATCCCGTCACTTGGCTCACAATTGGTGGAAACAAATACTACTACACCACTACTTATGACAGTATGGATGAGACCACACTAGTACAGCATCAGTCTTTAAATTGTGGATAAAGTCTTTTAAGTTTTATCCGCGCATCTTCCGTAGTGAATTGCCAATCTATGCCCCGTTGAGAGGTGTTAC
>NZ_JBHUKY010000052.1:0-8995 GCF_042684125.1 Paenibacillus rhizoplanae
GACGTTATGATGCCGGATGAGATGCCGATATGAAGGAGGTGATTCGATGAAGATAAACCGCAGATTAGTCCGCCGGGACCGTAGACGCCTTTACGTGCTACAGGCCGGCGACATTTACGCTGAAATTAACTTACGGCCGCAAGGTGTACGGCTTGGCTAACGGACTGTCTACGCGCCAACGTTGACGGCCGCCTAACTTCCGCGCCTACCGGTAACGCCAATTGCCGGACCATCTGCGCGGTTAACTGATTACCCTTACCAGCGCCGCCAAGCGTCACAACGTAGTGCGTCAACACTACGCGTAACAACCGTATACAGCGCCAAATGTGTGCGAGATTCATCCGGACGGCCTCTTCTAATCGGGCGAGGGGCTGTCCTTCTGTTTGATTATACTGGTTAATACGGGTTAGGGGAACATACGTTTCATTTTTGAGTTAAAAAATTCAATTCTCCTAACCTGACTTTTTGAGAAAAGGTCGTATAATGCTAATAGATCAATCTCGGGGAGGTGCTAACGAAATGGAGCCAGGCGAAGGCGCAGTCGAATTTATGCGCGAGATCACGGAGGGTATGACGCTAGAAGAGGTGCGCGAGCTTTATCGGCACATGATGCGGATACCGCCGGACGACGCGAAGGTTAAGCGCTGCGCGACGTGTAACTATTATTTCCGCGATAAGACTCGGCCCGGCAACGCGAAGGTCTGCGGACCGTCGTGTAAGACCGTACGCAAGACGGAGCAGAAGGCGGATCAGCGCGCGCGTAAACCCGTCGAACCGAAGAAGCCGAAGAAAGAGCGCCGTTACGATGAGGCCGCGTGGCTCGCGGGGATATGGCGGCATGAGGTTCCGTTCGATCCGGGTAAATTGCCGTACATACAGGCAGCGCGAGAGCGTTATAGTCGGATGGGTGGGCGGAAAAAGCCGATCCGTAAGGTCGATTACTAATACTTTTTAGCTGGCGACAAGTCAGTATTAGGGGAAGGGCCGCAAAGGGCTCTTTTTATTTTTGCGCTTCGAGCCGGCTGCCTGGCGATTCGAGGCCGCTTTTTATTTACCTACTCAGCAAAAAAAATGCGCAATAAAGGAGGCTAACGCTATGAATATCGACCATACCACCGTAAGAATGCTCCGGGAAGTCCACCGTCTAACGCTATGCGAAATGGGCGCACTACTAAACGTCTCGGCTTCGCATCTCTGGCGGGTGGAGAAAGGGGAGCGCGCTATTAATGAGGATATGCAGCGCAGGTGTATCGCAGAGCTCGAATTAACTCCGGCTAAGCTTGAGCGGATTATTTCGATATACGAAGAGATGCAAAGTACGTTAACCGCCAGGTAGACACTACAGCGGTCATAGTACTACGCATATCAACGTTAGAATCCGCAAGCATGTAGACTACGGGGAACAGCGCCCCTCCGTCTCGTATCCGTCCAAGACCGGGACGAATCCGAATATATCAATACTATTTTATCCGCGCATAGTATAGAAGTTATTATTATATATCCGGACGCGCTGATTTTGTGCGGCTGGGGCAAGGAACGTAGTGACGCGGCAGAATCCTTTAAGCTCAACGATCGGTGTTAACACCGTACGCGAGCTACACGTTATTACTGGTGTTACTCATATATTAACTGCGCTGATTTTAAAGAAAAGATTGACTGATATAAGAGGGGTAGAAACCCGTAAAAACCCGAAACACCGCGCTACGTATGGGCTGCGGGGTTTTTGGTGTGTTCCTGAAAAGCAGGGTATTTCCGGGGTTTTGTGCCTGAAAACCAGGGTGTTATTTATTTCACAAAGTATAGGAGGGGTTAAATGGCAGTCGATAGATTAGCGGAGCAACGGAGATGGGCGAATCTCACTCCTAACGTAAAGCGCGGTCTCGTCGGACAGAAGGCAGCGCTTGAGGAAGAACTAGGCGGACGTCTCGCGGAATTTGAGCTCACGCTAAAAACAACGGAAGCACAGAGACGCGGCCGCCAAGCGATCGGGCATCTTGCAGCGCATTCGGAAGAGAACGGTGGTTTTGTATTCGCGCTATTTAACGGCTGTATGACCGCCGCCGAACGATTCCCCTCACTTACACAATCGGACCTGGCGCGCCTTATGTTCATCGGCACTTACACGAACTATGACGGCCGCCTCCAGCACGATAACGGCCGCCCGATCGAACGGAATACGCTCGAAAGGCTGCTTAATATGAGCCGCGCGCGCTTCTCGGAGTTCTTCCGTAAATTGATAACGGAGGGAATCGTTACGGACGGCGACGAACACGGCGACATCTACGTTAATCCTTCGATATTCTATCGCGGGACACTGGCGGACGCGGGCTTCAAGCTGGACGAATACCGGCATACGCGGTTATTCCGTGGGACGGTACGCGATCTCTACGAGAAGTATAACGGCCGGACGATTAAGCAACTTGCGCTGGTATACGCGGTCCTTCCTTTTGTGAATTTCGCGTGTAATATCGTTTGTTTCAATCCGGAAGAAAACGACGAGGAACGCATTAAGCCAATGGATTTAGATAGATTGGCCGCGCTGCTTAACTACAAGGATACGCAAAGCTTACGCAAGGGGCTCGAAGCGATCACGCTCGACGGAAAGCCGGTCTTTTACCTGCCGCATAATATCCACGATAAGAGGAAACGTCGCATCGTCGTTAATCCGCGCATTGTGTTCGCAGGATCAGCCGAAAAATTAGCGGCGATCAAAGTACTGTTTAACTAACGTGACCGTCCGCACGATATGACGTAAAACTACTCGGTTAACATGCGGGAACAATCCAAGGCACACCGCTAGGCCACGAACGGACAATGACGAATGAATAACAATCTATGGCGCGACGCAGCCGGCAACATCCAAGCATATACGGAGGATCGCGGAATCATGACGAAGATTCGCCGCAGCTACGACTTTCCGATCAGCGCTACGTATCGGAGGGACGGCGCAATCTATGCGCTGCAGTACCGCGTACCGGCCGAGTATAGCCGGACCGTACGGCGCATGTTCGGTGTTAAAATCACGGAGTAACCGCCTGAAATTAGGCGCGCAAAGGTTCGGAGGTACAAACACCTTCCGGCCTTATTTGGCGTGCTCATTTACGGCGGTACGCAAGGGAAAATCGACATATATGCACATAAAAGGGGAGACGTAACTATGCACATAGTCCACGAATTGAAAATCGAAGGCGACACAGTAAACGAATGCGTCAGCATTTACGTATCCGCCGCCAGCATTAAACCGCGCGAAGCACTCCCGCGCTCGTATCCGGTTAATCTCCTGCGTGATCCGTTCCAGTCCGCAGCCGAATCGTTGTCTATCGGCGCAGCATGGTCCAGGAAGCTCGACAAGAACGCAAAACTAACGTTTTCGTCCAACGTTCCCGACGTTGCAGCGCTGATCGCGGAGGAGTGGGCGCGAGGATGAATGAACGACAGGATGACGCAAAAACGTACTGCCCGTATCTGAAATCGGACTGTACGTGTGCATTGCTCCATGCAATGACGAAGACAGACAAGCGCTGTAAGGTAATGCGCGGAGAGGATTCGATACCCTGCCGCTACCTTAGCACGCAAGTAGCTAGACGATAACGGACAAGGGGGCGCTTAGATGGAGATTGAGATAGCCGAGATCAAAACGGTCAAATATCACCGAATAGTCCGCCTGCGAAACGTGAAAACGGGGCAGCAGCGGTCGCTCACTTTCGGCGATAGTGTTAGTGATTTTTGGGTATATACGGCCGCGCCCCGTTTCTGGAAGAATGCTACACCAATACAAATACGAGAGGGAGAATAAATAATGTTCATCAATTCACCAACGCATAACGGAGGCCCGGAAACCGGCGAGTCACTCCCGGAGATTGGCCCGTCCATCGCCACAAGCCCGCGCGCACCAAGGAAAGCAGCAGCGCCCCGTCGGCAATTGCTTCCGGGCGTCATTTGTTCGTACTTCCCGGAAAAAGCCTTCGGGTTCGTCAAGGTACGCGACCTACCTGACCATTTCTTCCACATAAGCGCGCTGTCTGACGATTCCGATACGCTGTACATGACCGCAGGCGACCGCGTACAAATCGAAGTAGGAACGGATAAGAACGGCCGGCCATGCGCTACCTTCGTTAAGCTGGTGGATTGATGACGGACCGCCTAGCGCTTGAGCGCGTCACATACGCGCACCTTGCGATTGTCAACCTGAAAGACGGACGGATTGCCGCCGGCGCTCGCTTATCGAAACGGAGTTATACGGAAGATGGACGCGTATGGTATGAGCCGTACGCTGTGTGCTCGCTGTACTACGATTCAGTACGCAATAACTCAACGCGCCAGGCAATCCCGGTAATCGCTGCGGACATACTGGCCGAAGTTGATCCGCTAACAGAGCTTTTAATCCTGCGTGGCAGCACTCCGCAGTTTATGAGGTATCGCGAACATGAGGCGCTTATTAACGCCTTCTCACTTTCGCGCAGAGTCGCGGTAAAGGTAGCGCACAAAGCGAGAATCGAGCGAAGCATACCTGAACTGATGGCGCTGGCTAATGACGCAATTGAACGAAAGGAGAGCGTGACATGCGCCCTTTAATCATCGCGGAATACCTACCGTTCGAGGGTATTACGCTATTTTGCGTGGACATCTACGGTGATGACGGCTATCTCATACAGCCATTTGTGCTCGCGATATCTGACCCGAGCGTATGTATCTACGCTATGCGATACTTCGCGGAAGAACGCCATATTGACACGTTTGACGTGTGGACGGCGGACCGGGCGTTATATGGCGCGTGCATGGGAGAACCCGGCATAACCGTATTCGCCAAGCATCCGAGCGACACGTACACGGCCGCCCGCCAGAACGTCGAGAGAGACCCGGATATATTCCGCGAGATGTACGTACCGCAGCAGGCCGAAGAAGCGCCGAAGCTACCGCCGTTACCGAAATGGCGCGCCTGGCTATCGAAACATATCAGAAACCTACTAACCAAAATCGAAGGAGACGGTAAATATGATGAAATTTACTAAAATCGAAGAGTACCAACGGGAGCAGGACGCGGTATCTAGTAAGCGCGCAGGTATTCAACGCGACCGAGATGCAGCGCTCGAAAAGGTCCAGGCGATTAAGGCGGAGTATGCCGCGACTATGAGACATTCGTTTGAGTCCGGCGCAGATGTGACGGCCAAGCTTGACAGCTTAAGCGATCAACTCGCAGCCGCCGAGAAGGACTTCCAGCGCAAAGACCTCGCGCTTACGATGAGCGCCGGAGCAAAAGCGAAGATGCCGGCGGACGAAGTTATGCAAGCTTGGAATACGGAGTACTTGCCGAGATACCGCGCGGAAGTGTTTAGCCCGTTGCTCGATGCACTCGAAAAGGCCCGCGACGAATATTACCGGGCTTATGCCGCATGTGCTGCGTCTGTGAAGGCGATCGAGGACGAGCAGCAAAGCGTTGTTTATACGCTCGATCCTAATTACGGACGGGGTAACCGGTATATCTACAAGCTGCATACACCGGACTATTTCAGCAAGACGGCGGCCCATGTCATTAAGCCCGAGGATATCCAAAGGCTCGCGCTCGGTCAAAAGCCGGTCAACATGGACACGAAAGGCGGTGCGTAATATGAATTTCGCTAAGCTCCGCGAGATGGAAAAGTTATCGAAAGGCAATCCGGCTAACATTGCCAAATTTACCGCAGCGCGTAAAGAATACGAAGAAACAATTGCAGTCCTATTCCCGGAGGATTCGCCGATCCGTTTTGTAGGCAGCCCGGACGAATCGTACGTAGCTGACGCGGAGGCGCGCGCTAAGGAGACCGGAGACGCAGAAGATATTGCCCGCGCCAGCCTATTGCGTGATCGCCTTAACGCATACGAGCAGGACGCTACCGCACACATTGATTTACGCACGACAGCGACAAGCCTGCGCGCGAAACTGCGGAACGGGGATGAACTTACGGAGAAGGACGTACGGGACGCGTGGCGGCTCGCGAAGCTGAACGCCTCGATTGATAACGTCTCACTATACTCGCAGGTGAAGAAAGCGCAGGAGAATCCGTCGGAACGGCCGCCAGCAGCTCCGGAAGTCGCAAAGGTGACCGGAGAGGACGTCGAAGCAGCGCGGGCAGCGGCGCAAGCTAATCCAAGCTCGCAGAATATCGCTCGCTTCTCAACCGCGAAGAGAGAATACACAGCTCAAATTGAAGCTTCCGAGTAATTCGGGGGCTTCTTTTATTTATAAGGGGGAATCGGATAATGGACGAATTGTATCGGATTAATGTAGAAGGTATCCTAACGCAATCTGGGTTGCTCGCACAGGTTAATGCCTCGGTAGGGACAGACGAAGAGAAAGCGGAGGCTATCCGCGAATCACTACGCGGCATCATGGGCGCTATGCAGAATATCGGAGTAATTCCGGCAGCTCAAGCGGTTGAGGAAGAGATCATCCTCGACGTGCTTACGCCGATCTTAGCGGAGGTGCTGCGATAATGGCAGGCGGGACCAATGTAGGCGAAATACAGGCGCGCATAACGCTAGAAATGGGCGAGTTCCGTAGGCAGATGGACGAAGCACGCCGCAGGATTCGTGAGCTTGAGCAGGACAGTAGGCGCGGGGCTGACGGTATGCGGGATTTCGGCTCTGCACTGGCGGGCATCGGGGCAGGAGCGGCATTAAACAAGTTAGTCGCAGAAATGAAGCAGGCCGTCGACGCGGCTACGAAATTGCACGCGGCATTTGCGGGGCTCAACGCGGTTGCCTCCGGGTTTGGTATCCAAACGAAAGACGCACAGCAGGCGGCGCAAGACTTAGCTAAGCGCGGATTCCTGTCGCTTACCGAATCAGTATTAGCATACAAAACCGCAATGTCGACCGGATTAGGACTGGAAAAGTCCACGAAGCTAATTAACGCTTTGGCGGACAGCGCTGCGTATAATCGTCAAAGTTTTTACACCATGGGCTCGGCCATTCAAGCCAGTTTAGACGGGATCAAGAACGGGAACTCTGTACTTTCCGATGCTGTAGGCGTGACTAAGAACCTGTCGGTCCTACAGAAGGAGTATGCGGCGTCTATCGGAACGACAGTAGGTAGATTAACCGATGGCCAAAAAATCGAAGCTGCGTATCAAGGGTTTTTGCGTGAAACTGCTATATTTGCCGGCAATGCCTCGGAAGCAATGGAAGGGTATACCGGATCACAGGCGCGGTTTGCCCAGGCCACGAACGGAGCATCGGTTGCGCTCGGAGAGTCATTCACGCCGCTATTCGCTACCTTATTAGAAACGTTAACCCCGACGATTATCGCGTTCGCAGACTTTACCAGCGAGAACAAGGCGCTCGTATCTGCGGCGGCAGCGTCTTCGGTCGGTGTGTTAGGTCTTGTTACGATACTCGCGACGGTTCCTCCCGCGCTTAGACTTATCGCTGCCGGCTTGAAGGCGGTAGAACTATCGGCCGGTCCGGTCGGCTGGGCGATCCTCGCAATCGGAGCGGTCGGCGCAGGCATCGGCTATCTAACGACAGCGAACGCGGAAGCTACGGCTGCAACGAAGGCGCTGGCGCAGGCTCAGACGGACCTTAACGCAGTTCTAAGTAAAGCGCCGCTCGACCGTACCGTTGCAGACGTTGAAGAGTTGAAGTCCAAGACGGAAGAGTTAGCGCCAGTACTCGAAGAACGCGCCCGGCTGCAGAAGCGCCTTAATGAGCTGCACGCCGCGCAGGAAAACGGAACGTGGATGCCGGAGATGCTCGGCCAGGTGATGGAAGTTAACGATGCAATCGGCGAACTAGACGTTAAGTTAGAGGAGCTGGGCTACGCGAACGTTGAGCAGGCAACGGAGAAGTTCGGCGAGATGACCGCGTTCGTCAAAGCCGGCACAATCGCACTCACCGCTCAAGAAAAGGCCGAGGCGTCGGCGTTAGCTACGAAGAAACAGACGCTCGTCCAGATGAGCGCATTAGCTTCGGAGTTTAAGACGCTGAACTCGGTTCAAACGCTCGACGCAGCGCAGAAAAACCGCCTCGTTGATATCACCGAAAAGTTGATCGAACAGTACCCGGAACTTAATGCGCGCCAGGGTGAAGACGGCCGCATACGGGCTGATAATATCGACGTGATTATCGACCAAATAGCGACCGATAAGCGTTTTACCGATCAAGCAGCCGCGAACGCATCGACACGTATCCGAAACAACGCCAAAGAAGCGCAAGCGGTAGCTACGTCTGTAAAGTCGCAAATTGAGAACCTTACGAAGCTGAGCAACGCGCTCGCCATCGTATCCGGCGCAAAGGCGAGTTCGTTCGCCGACGACGTCGCAGCACGTGAAGCGGACAGATTGCGTAAGACCTCCGGCAACGTTGGCGACATCGTTACGAACGGATTACTCACGCAAGCAGCAGCGGCCGGGGCGAAAGCGGAGGTTGACGCCAAGGTTGCAGAAGCGCTGAAGAAACAGCAAGCTAACGCAGATGCAGCGCGGGAGCTCGAAAAGCTGGCCGCAGCCGTGGAGACAGGGACGCAGGACTTCACGAAGGATATTATCGCGCCTGACCCGGATAAGCCGCCGAAGGAAGCGAAGGGACCGAAGGAAAAGGCCGGCAAGACTGCCGCAGAAATAGCCGCCGAATTGCGTAAGAAGCTGTTCCAGGACGAGCAGGCCACGATCCAATATCAATCGGATATCTACGATCTGACCGCAGACAAGCAGATTGAGAAGTACGAGGCGTTGAAGAAGAAACACGCAGCGTATCTCAAGGAATCCGTAGAAGACGCGCGCACGCTTAACTTGCAGCTCAAGCGGTTAGGGGAGGATTCCGTTCAGTCTCGTTATGATTTCAGCAACACGACGATTGAGCAGGAGGTCCGCCGCATGGAAGACGCGGGTAAGACGGAACGCGAAATCGCTAATCAGCGCCTCTATCTCTGGCAGCAGCTCCGTAATCGCTACGGCAAGGATTCGGAATATTACGCGAAAGCGGATGAGCAGGCGCGCGCTGCCCGTAAGGACGTCGC
>NZ_JBHUKY010000053.1:0-8957 GCF_042684125.1 Paenibacillus rhizoplanae
TCCTCCAATAACGGGAGAATCGCTGCTCTGCTCACTTTTTGTAGCATTAAGAATGAAGAGAACTCTCTTCCGCCGTAGAAAATCTACTTTTGGGACAGCCCCTTATCTGATGTCTGTGCAGGGATGAATGGATAATGGTTACTGCGGGGCTGTTCTGCCGGGAGCGTTCAGCTTGCGCTTGAGCTGGCTGACTCTGGCTTGGCTGATGCCGAGAACCTCGGCAAGCTCCTTTTGATTGGCATAGGGATGATCTTCAATTGCTTTCTCCAGACGCAGACTCATTTCTTCGGTCTTGCTTCTCCGTCCCCCGCGGGCAGGCTCGGGATGTTCTTCTGCTGAACTTGGGGAGGCATGGATGGGTTCTGATCCGCGTTCGGGGTCACTAAGCTCCTTCAGACAGGTATTGCAAATGAACTGATCCTTATAGTAGATCACATGATCAAGACTTCTGCAAAAGGTGCATTCTGTGGAGGTGTACTTTCGGAGGACGATAATATCCTCATCCAGTATAAAAAATTCGATAGGATCCCCAATGTCAATATTACGTGTCATGCGGATTTCTACGGGAACCACAATTCTTCCGAGGCTGTCTAGGCTCCGGATCATGCCTGTATCTTTCATCCCATGTCCCTCATTTACATCTTTATATTTTTTGTAGATATCTATGATTATAACAGTAATTGTAAGTTAAGAGAACGGGGTAAGCGTATACAAATAGGGGATTTTATTGTCATTTTATAGGAAGTTTTATCATTTTATGACGTTTGAGGGGATAGAGGTTAATAGGATGAGAAAAACCTCTCCAAGTGGGAAGTTCCAAGGGAGAGGCTGATTAGGGTTCTCTTATTAATACCCAAATTACCGCGGCCGAAACAGTGTAACCCTCCTTCAGAGGAGCCTGTGGGGCTGTGCCTGCGGATCGATGGCCGAGACATAAGGATTGCCCTGAAGATAGAAGCGCCAAGGGCGCTCGGCATAGTCTCCCGCATAAGTAATATTAATGCGCGGGGCCTCGACAATATCCAGGGACTCAGGGTCTTCTCCCTGCTCAATGCTTAGTAGACCATCTGGAAGATCGAACCTGGAGTTGTTAAGACTCTTGTCAATCCGCAGCGCCCGGCACAGCTTGCCCGGCCCGCCGGAGAGGTCCGCGGGCTTCCTGACGGCAACTCCCCTATATGCCGCCATAAGCTCGGCATCCTTCTCCGTAAGCGGCTCTACTGCCCGGATCAGAACGGCATGCGGCTCGTCCTCTGCGGCAGTTACAACATTCAGGCAGTGGTACATGCCGTAGATCAGGTATATATACACGGCGCCTCCGGCGCTGAACATGACCTCCGTACGGGCGGTCCGGCGGCCGCCATAAGCATGGCTGCCTTTATCCTCGGCGCCTCCGTAGCTCTCTGTCTCCACAATGCGGCAGCGGATGTCCCCGTCTTCTGTACGGCGGACCAGATGCTGGCCCAGAAGGCGCGGCGCTGCTTCAACCGCCGCGAGCTTGTAGAGCTCAGGCTGCAGCAGCAACGGCGCTTGCGGCTCAAGGCCAGCAGAGTGATTCAGCTTCATGAATGGATGACACACCTTCCTGCGGCGGAGTAAAGCGGGCGTACGCCTCTGCCGGTCTCCCCATCGTAACGCAGACAGCGGGGAGCGGCAATCCCAGGTTAGTTCATCCACCAGCGCTTGATATTGTTCCATAGTGAATGCTCTTCTTTGGCCGGATCGGCAGGACCAGGAGTGGTGCTTGGTGAAGCACCGGGCTCACCGGAGCCGGAGCTATGCTTGTCACAATATTCGGTAGGCTCCGTGCCGCTGATGAAGGTCTCCAGCTTTTTCTCGGGACAGTCTGCTGTAGCCAGCATGCCGGACAGCGGATCGATATATACGCTGACTACGCCATCGGGAATGGGGAAAATCTTCGGCGGCACATTCTCCAGCGCCTTTTCCGTGAATCCGGCGAAGATCGGCGCTGCCCGTCTGCCGTCGGCGGTTGCAATATCCCGGCCCTTATCGTAACCGACCCATACGGCGGTTGAAAGCTCAGGCGTGAAGCCTACCATCCATCCGTCGGTATCTGTAGTGCCGGTCTTGCCGGCTACCGGCCGCTTGATCATCGAGGCCACCCGGTTCCCGGTGCCTCCGCTCTCGAAGACACCCTCCATCAGCCGGGTTAACACGTAAGCCGCTGCCGGCTCGACCATGGGCTGCCCCTCAGGCTGCGGAGCTTCATATAGAAGATGTCCGCCCGCATCCGTGATCTTCAGGACCGCAGTGACCGGCTGCTTCACTCCGCCATTGGCAATCACTGCGAAGGCTGCGGTCATCTCCAGCGGGCTGACAGGCGAGGTTCCGAGCGCCAGAGAAGGAACACTCTGCAGCGGGCTGTTAATCCCCATGGCGGCAGCCATAGCAGCCACCTTATCCGCCCCAATCTTCATAATGGTATTCACGGCATAGATATTGTCAGATGCGGCAATGGCCTGCCGCATATTAATCTCTCCCAGATATTTATCCCCGAAATTCCGGGGCTGGTACGTCTTGCGGTTATTGTCATAGTGGAACAGCGTCGGCTGGCTGTTGAAGACGGACAAACCGGTCATTTCCTTGGTCGACAGTGCCGCCAAATACATAATCGGCTTAAAGGAAGAGCCAGGCTGGCGCGTCTTCGCCAGCGCATGGTTGAAGGAGCTGGTCCGGTAATTTGTGCCCCCGACCATAGCCTTCACATAGCCTGTGCGGGGATCAACGGAGACCAGAGCCGTCTCCAGCTCGCTGCTGTGGTCCATGCCCTGATCCACCGCCTTTTCCGCAGCCTGCTGCATATCCGGGTCAAGCGTCGTATAGACATTTAGGCCGCCCCGGTCCAGCTCGTCACTGCTGATATGCAGGCTGTCGATCACAAGGCTGCGCACATAATCGCGGAAATAGGGTGCAGCCACCGTGGTATCCTTTTGACCCTGCGGGCTCAGCTTCAGCTGCTCCTTAGCGGCCTCCTGTGCCTGCGATTCCGTAATATCCCCCGTGTCGACCATGGCGGCCAGGATGATGCCTTGACGCTTCAAGGCGCTGTCCAGATGATTATAAGGAGAATAATAGGTGGGTCCCTTGGGCACTCCGGCCAGCAGGGCGCTCTCCGCCAGATCCAGATCTGCGGCAGCTTTGCCGAAATACATCCGGGCGGCAGCTTCAATTCCATAAGCGCCATGCCCGTAGTAGATTTCATTTAAATACATATTCAGGATTTCATCCTTGGTGTACTTCATCTCCAACTGCAGGGTGTATAACGCTTCCTTGGCCTTGCGGGTCCAGGTCTTCTCATGGGTGAGGTACAGATTGCGCGCGAGCTGCTGGGTTAGAGTGCTGGCCCCTTGTGTGCGTCTGCCCGTCTCCAGATTGGCGAGTACGGCTCTCCCCATGCCTTTCAGATCAAAGCCGATATGATTATAGAATTTCCGGTCCTCCACAGCCAGCGTGGCCTTGATGAGCAGCGGGGAGATCCGGTTCAGCTCAACAGGCTCGCGGCTACGGCCATCTGTAGTGAAGGTGGTCATCACATTGCCCCGGGCGTCGAGCAGTCTGGAGCGGACATCATCCCCAAGCGGGGGGAGCGGTTTCTGATATAGATATCCAAGCAGAGCCCCGGCTGCCAGCAGGAACAGCAGGGCAGAGACAACCAGCAGCCGAAAGAGCAGGCGTAAGCGGCGTTTGCGGACTTTAGGTGTAGCAGAATCGCGCGTCATGGTATCAGGCTCCTTCGAATTCAAGCAGTAACACAGGCTGGCACCATGCGGGCTGCCGCTGCTTGTATTCCTCATTATGGGAAAGGAAGAGCAGAGATATTCACGATTTGCAGAGAAAGCGGAAGCTGTCGAACCAGGCGGAGAAAAGGGGAGTATGCGCCCGCTGGGCCATGTGTGATTTTAAAATATAAGAATTTATTTGTTGCACACGATAAATTATCCTTCTATTTCTCGCTGAAACGGTACCGTCTTTTAAAAGGACGGCAAAGCCGTTTCTACTTGTGATCCGTTATGGTAAAATTTTAGATACTTATGAAAATGCATGTAACTATCATGCCCGGGAGGACTGCCGCCATGGCTTTTCGCGTATCTGCTGTACAATATCATCTGCATACCATCTCCTCCTTCGAGGAGTTTGCCGCTGAGTGCGAGCACTATATTAAGACAGCCGGAGAGTACGGCGCTGAATTTATTCTCTTCCCCGAATTCCTTACGACACAGCTGATGTCGATCGGAGGCGATGACGGGGAAGCGCTGGGGATAGAGGATCTGCCCCAGTTCACAGACCGTTACCGGGAGATGTTCTCCGGGTACGCCAAGAAGTATGCAGTACATATTATTGGGGGGACCCATGTCCTGCGCCGCAGCGGCAAGCTGTATAATGTAGCCCATCTTTTTTACCCGGACGGAAGAATTGACGAGCAGGCCAAGCTGCATATTACCCCTGCTGAAGTAGAGGGCTGGAATATGGGGGCGGGTGAGGAGCTTCAGGTATTTCAGACAGAGTATGGAACCATTGCCATGCTGACTTGCTACGACATTGAATTCCCGGAGATTGTGCGCATGGCCCGGGCCAAAGGGGCGGATGTGATCTTCTGCCCGTCCTGCACGGATGACCGCCACGGCTTCCACCGGGTACGATATACGAGCCACGCCAGGGCTATCGAGAATCAAGTCTATGTGGTGCTGACCGGAACCGTAGGCTCCTTGCCTACCGTTGACCTGATGCGGGCTAACTTCGGCCAGGCAGCGGTAATTACACCTAATGACATTCCGTTCCCTCCCCAGGGTCTGCTGGCCGAAGGGGAAATCAACAACGATATGATCATCACCGCCGATCTGGATCTGGAGCTGCTGTACCGCGTGCGGGAACACGGGTCTGTAACCACTTGGCGTGACCGCCGCACCGATTTGTACACTGACTGGACTTAAGGACGTAAGGGGGAAACTAACGGATGTATTATAAGAAGTTCTATGCTCTGGACGGCAAGACGCCTGTACCTGCGGTGATCCGCTCCTATACGGAAGCTGATTTCACAGAGCTGATCAAGATCCAGTCCGAGGCCTTCCCGCCGCCTTATCCTGCGGAGCTGTGGTGGAACCGGGAACAGCTGCTGAATCATGTAACGCTTTTTCCGGAAGGGGCGCTGTGTGTGGAGGTGGCCGGAGAGCTGGCCGGATCGGTTACCGGATTCCTGATGAATTTCGACCCGGAGGTACCGGCGCTTCATCATACGTGGTCAGAGGTTACGGCAGACGGATATCTCACCTCGCATCAGCCGGACGGGGACACGCTGTATATTGCCGATTTGTGTGTCCGTCCCAAGTACCGCAAGCTGGGTCTGGGTAAGGAGCTGGTCCAGTCGTTATATCATGTGGTCGTGGAACAGAAGCTGGAGCGGCTGCTGGGAGCGGGCCGGATGCCCGGCTATCACCGGGTGGCCGGTCAGATGACAGCGGAAGAGTATCTGGCCGGGGTTGTCGCCGGAAGCTGGTCTGATCCGGTGATTACTTTTCTGCTGCGGTGCGGCCGGTCTCCGGTTCGTGTGGTCGAGGGTTATCTGGAGGACGAGGAATCAGGGAATTACGCAGCGCTGATGGAATGGCGGAATCCTTTTAATAAATGAATACAGCCTATATATTGAAGGAGAGTCCCAAGATGATGGAATATAGAAGAATTACAGATATCACAGACCCGTTGTTCAAAGAGGTGCATCAGCTGCTGTCGGATGTATTTCCGCCTGAGGAAGTGCTGGAGTACAGCTTGTGGAAGGAGCCGCTTGCCGATCCGGGAATACGCGTGTTCGCTGCGGTGCATGAAGGGAAGGTTGTAGGCACTACGGAATACCGTTACTATGCCGACTGGAATGTAGCGATGACCGATTTCACCATCATTGGCCGGGAAGGACTGGGCATTGGCCGTTTTCTGGCGCGTCAACGCTTGAAGGACCTGGAGAAGCTGGCTGCTGAGAATCACATGGAGCTGCTGGGTATGTTCGCCGAGATCTATGATCCTTACCGGGTGGGGTATGATTTTGGCGGAATTAAGCCGATGGACCCGTACGTCCGCCGTGAAGTTCTGTCGCATTTGGGCTATAAAAGAATAGATATTCCCTATGTCCACCCTTCCTGGCAGGGGAATGGCGAAGCGGTGTCCGGTCTGGACCTCTGCTTCATGCCCGGAGATGAGGAGCTGGAGAGCATCGCGGCGCCGCTGGTGGCCGATTTCCTGACCCGTTATTACGCCGTGCTGGAGGGCAAGCCGGAAGCCTGGACATCGATGATCAGCCAGCTTCGCGGCAGGGAGAGAGTGGCGTTATTACCGCTGTGAGGGCCAAGGTTGATGAAAAAGCGGTTGAATTGCCCTCCCGATCTGGATATAGTGTACAATGGGAAAGCGAATATGACCTTTATGATTACAAGTACGAATAAGCGGGGAACATGTGATGACTGAAGGACCGCAAGGCAAATACGGCGTTTCGGTAACGCTGGAGAGTGTGCAGGGCACAGAGCGCAGTGTGGTACACGCTGCAGGAGAAGCTATTGCCAAGGGGCAGTCGCTGTACATCATTTATGAAGAGCAGCAGACCGGACCCGAAGGCGCAGCGGCCGTGGTACGCAACACGCTGAAGATTTCAGAGGGCCGGATCAAGCTGATCCGCCATGGCGCTGTACAGTCGGAGCAGTCCTTTGAGCCGGGGCAACCGCTGCCCGGATTCTACCGCTCGCCTTATACACAGTTCAATCTCACCACAGACACGAAGACACTGGACATCAAGCGCGAAGGAAGATCGCTTGCCGTTTCATGGGAATATGATCTCTACGTATACGGGGAAATATCAGGACAGTTCGCTATAAGTTTGAATATACAGGAGGAACCACAATCATGACACAATCTTTAAATCCGCTCCAGCTTGCCCATGAACGGGTGAAGGAGGCCATCGCCGATGCGGTTGTAGCCGCAGGTCTGGTGTCCCGCGAAGAGCTGCCAGCCATTGTGCTGGAAGTCCCGAAGGACAAGGCCCATGGTGATATGGCGACGAATGCTGCTATGCAGCTGACCAAGATCGCTAAGCGTAACCCCCGGCAGATCGCCGAGGCGATTATTGAGAACCTGGATACAGGCAGCGCTTCTATTGAGAAGGCAGAGATTGCCGGACCGGGCTTCATTAATTTCACTTTGTCCAAAAGCTATCTCTACCCCGTTATTGCACTTGTGGCCGATCAGGGTGACGATTATGGCCGTGTGAACATAGGCCAGGGCAAGCGTGTGGAAATAGAGTTCGTCAGCGCGAACCCTACCGGCAGCCTTCATCTGGGACATGCCCGCGGGGCTGCTGTGGGCGATGCCCTGGGCAACGTGCTGGATTATGCCGGCTACAACGTGATCCGGGAATACTACATTAACGATGCCGGAAACCAGGTTGCCAATCTGTGCATATCCATCGAGACCCGTTACCTGCAGGAGCTGGGCCAGCCGGCCGAGATGCCGGAGGACGGTTATCATGGAGCGGATATCAAGGTCTTCGCCAAGGAGCTGGTGGCGGAGAAGGGCGATTCTCTGCTCGCTATGACACCGGGCGACCGGGCGGCATTCTTCCGTACCTACGGGCTTGCCAAGGAGCTGGACAAAATTAAGCGCGACCTCAGCCGGTTCCGGGTGAACTTCGATATCTGGTTCAGCGAAACCTCCCTCTATGAGAACGGGGAAGTGCTGCGTTCGCTGGATGAGCTCCGCGAGCGTGGAGAAGTCTATGAGAAGGAAGGCGCCACCTGGCTTGCGACCACCAAATACGGCGATGATAAAGACCGCGTGCTGATCAAGAATGACGGCACGTATACGTACCTCACACCGGATATCGCCTACCACAGCGACAAATACGGCCGCGGCTACGACACGATGATCAACATCTGGGGAGCCGACCACCATGGCTACATTCCACGGATGAAGGCGGCCATGGCGGCGCTCGGCAATGATCCCGAGAAGCTCGTGGTGCTCATCGCCCAGATGGTCAGCCTGTTCCAGGACGGCGGGAAGGTCAAGATGTCCAAGCGTACAGGCAAAGCCGTGACGATGGAGGACCTGATGGAGGAAGTTGGAATTGACGCAATCCGTTACTTCTTCACGATGCGCAGCATGGATTCGCATCTGGACTTTGACATGGATCTGGCGATTTCGACATCCAATGAGAACCCTGTATTCTATGTACAGTACGCACATGCGCGGATTTGCAGCATATTCCGCCAAGCGGAGGAGCAAGGGATTGTAGTGCCGGATGCAGCGCAGATTGATTACAGCAAGCTGACTGCCACACATGAATATGATCTGCTCCGCAAAATCGGTGAACTGCCTGCGGAGATTACCATTGCCGCTGAGGGCTATGCGCCGCACCGCCTGGTCCGCTATGTATACGACCTGGCTTCGCTGTTCCACAGCTACTATAAGGCAGAGCGCGTAATCACCGAGGATGCCGCTCAGACGGTAGCCCGCCTTGCTCTGCTGGGCGCTGCACGGACGGCGATTGCCAACGTCCTGCGGCTGGTCGGTGTTACCGCACCGGACCGGATGTAACTTTATTGGCAAAGCGCCGCCCCTGTTGTACGGGGGCGGCGTTTTTGGTCTCATCATGATGTTTATTTAGCCGGGATTGTGCGGGGGAACAAGTTTCGATGGCAGGCTGACCGGATGAACCTACGGCAACAGCGGTTGGATAATACAGTATTCCATTTGTTGGTTGAAGGAGCCGGTGCCGTACCTTACGCTCATGCCGCCGAGCTTACGCCAAGGCATCCGCATCTTACGCCGCCCTTAGGCCTTCGCAGCCGCCGCGGCTTTCACCCCGCCGCTTCCGCCGCTAGCGCCGCCGCTGCCACCGGCTCCGCCTACGCCTGCGGCGCTGCTGCCGCTGCCGCGGCGGGCCCGGATGCCTGCGCGCA
>NZ_JBHUKY010000053.1:9123-24203 GCF_042684125.1 Paenibacillus rhizoplanae
GCCGCCCAGGGACGCGCGGCGCTGGCCCTTGCGCAGCCGCACCGGCGATGCGGTGCGGCGCAAGAGCAGCTTCAGCTCGCGGGGCGACAGCCCCGGCCGCAGCGCGAGCAACAGGGCCGCGGCACCGGTGACATGGGAGGTCGCCATGGAGGTGCCGCTCATTTCCTTGTACCCCTCCCGCAGCCAGCAGGAGGGGATGTTCTCGCCCGGACCGTACACATCAATGTACGGTCCGCGGTTGCTGAAGGCCGCAATGCGCTGCCTTCTGTCAAGGGCGCCTACGGCAATAGTCTCCGGATAGCGCGCGGGGTAATCCCCGCCGCGCTTGCCGTCGTTGCCGGAGGAAGCGATGATGGCGATCCCGGCCCGGTAGGCCTTGATCACCACATCATGCAGAGCCTTGCTCCGGTTCCTCATCCCGAAGCTCATATTAATGATATCGATTTTGTTCTGCACGCACCAATCGATGCCAAGAACAATGTCCGACACATAGGCGGAGCCGTTGTGGTCGAAAGCCTTGACCGGATAGATCAGCGCCCGGGGGGCTACGCCCATCATGTTGCGCGCACCTCCGGCGGCGGCCAGGGTGCCGGCAATATGCGTGCCGTGGCCGTTGTCATCCAGCGGCATCATGCCCCGGTTCAGCAGGTTTACCCCGGAGGCCAGGGCATGCCTGAGATCGGGATGGCGGAAATCTACGCCCGTATCAATTACGCCGATCTTCACATGGACGCCGGTCGATCTGGACCAGGCCTGCGGAGCGCGGATGGCCTTGATCCCCCAGGGCAGCAGAGCGGAACCGCTTTTGTCCGCCAGGACCGAGTGAACCAGAATCCGGTGGTCTTCTTCTATACATAGGGAGTCTGCATAACGGTCCATCAGGCGCTCTGCTCCTGCGGCAGGCACGAAGAAAGCCCGGATCAGCGTAGAGACCTGAACCTGCCGCAGACCAGGCTTTTTAGTCTTCAGAGATTTCCACTGCGATAGTGCGCCGGCATACATGCGGGGGTCGTTGAAGGTCACAATGTGCCGTGGGGCACTTTTGGGGGCAGCCTTCATTTCTTCAAGCAGCATCTGCCAAAATCCGTAATAATCCATAGGTTACGCCGTCCCCTCCTCGGTGCCGTGCTGCCATATTGTATGAGCGGGGGATGGCGTCCGAATGGGAACTTGCCCTTTTTTAACGAAATAGGCTGCCCATCGTGTCAAAAGCAAAGAGTTTACATAAAATGAACAGAGGGAACCGCGAGGCGCCCTGCAACATCCCGTAAGGAGCCGATCCTTGGCGTGGATACAGTCATGGCGGAGGGATAACCCCTCCGCCTTTTTGATAATAAAAGCGCGCTCAAGCTGTTCATATATATCGCCTTGTCCAGACGGACAAGCTTTCTTCAAAATATAAGAATTTATATGTTGCACACGATAACTTATCCTTCTATTTCTCGCTGAAACGAATGCCGTCCTTTCAAAGGACGGCAAAGCCGTTTCCACTTGATCAGAAGGGCCGCAGATTCTGTTTCCCGGATCTTGCTGCAATAGACTTGCAATTTACCCGCAAATAGGTTTTACTTAGGTTTGTTAATGGATATCATGAATAAAGCATGATTTAATGTGAACAATGCGTGAGAGGAAGTGTCCTTTAGTGAGTACGCCACTCAATTTAAAGCTGGACCCTGAGAAAGTAAAAGAAATGCCGATGGTAGACTTGGCCTTCCTGGTGCTTAAGGCAGCCAATACGCCTTACTACTACCGTGATCTGATGGTTGAGGTTGCCAAGCTGCGCGGGTTGACCGATCAAGAGAGCCAAGATACGATCGCCCAGTTATATACCGAGATTAATATTGACGGGCGTTTTGCCTGTGTCGGAACCAACCTGTGGGGCTTGAAGCGCTGGTACCCGCTGGAACGCTCCGATGACCCTGTCGGCAACACCAAGCGCGTGCGGATCATCAATGATGAAGACGACGATTTGGAAGATGACGACTTTGCCGATGAAGAAGAGAATTATGCTGCTGAGGAAGAGGATTTCGATGCGATTGATGAAGATCGTGACGACCTCTATTCCGACGACGACAGCGAAGAGGAAGTTGACGAAGATGTGGTCATCGATGAAGACGACGACATTGACGAAGACGAATCGGATGGTGAAGATTCCGAAGACGGCGAAGAAGACGATGCCGACGATGAGGACTAGGAAGAGCAATATTAGGATAGTCTTTGTGGCAGCGCAATTCCTCCCTTGACAGGTGCAGGACCGTCAGAGTAAACTATTGCATGGGCTTATAATGAAAGTTAATATTGTTTTCTAAAATAAAAAGTGCCCCGGGTCTACGGGTGTCACTTTTTTGTTTTTTTACAAAGATATGAAGGAATAGGCTTCGCTTAACTTGTATGCCAAGAAGCTGCGGTTTTCCGCGATTCCCAGGCCCGTGGCCTTGGATTTTGGCGGGTGGAAGCAACTTTCGGGTTCCCCGGTTGGATGATGGAAAAAAGGGATACGATAAGGGGCAAGCGTCCCCTGAATTTCTGGACTTTATTTAGGAGGGTTTTACAGTGACAAAGTATATTTTCGTAACGGGTGGCGTTGTGTCTTCCCTTGGCAAAGGCATTACCGCTGCTTCGCTGGGCAGACTGCTCAAGAACAGAGGTCTCAAGGTAACGATCCAGAAATTCGATCCTTACATTAACGTGGACCCGGGAACAATGAGTCCTTATCAGCACGGGGAAGTATTCGTGACCGATGACGGCGCGGAAACCGACCTCGACCTTGGGCATTACGAGCGGTTTATTGACATTAATCTGTCGAAGAACAGCAACGTAACGACAGGCAAAATCTATTCCTCGGTCATCAGCAAAGAACGCCGCGGAGAATATCTGGGAGGAACCGTACAGGTTATCCCGCATATTACGAACGAAATCAAGGAACGCGTATTCCGCGCAGGCCGTGAGACAGGCTCTGATGTAGTGATTACTGAAATCGGCGGCACCGTGGGTGATATCGAGAGTCTGCCGTTCATGGAGGCCATCCGTCAGATCAAGAGCGATATCGGCCGGGAGAATGTCATGTACATTCACGTGACCCTGATTCCTTATATCAAAGCAGCCGGAGAAGTAAAAACAAAGCCGACACAGCATAGCGTCAAGGAGCTGCGCAGCATCGGGATTCAGCCCAATGTGATCGTATGCCGTACCGAATATCCGTTGACCGACGATATGAAAGCCAAATTAGCTCTATTCTGTGATATCGATGCGAACGCCGTTGTAGAATGCCGCGATGCCTCGACGCTGTATGAGGTGCCGCTGAATCTGCGCGACGAAGGATTGGATGAGATTGTCGTCAATCACTTGAAGCTGACTACTCCTGCACCGGATATGCGTGAATGGGAGAGCATGCTGGAGCGGATTCAGAAGCTGGAGCGTACGGTTGAGATTGCCATCGTCGGCAAGTATGTGGCGCTTCACGATGCTTACCTGAGTGTGGTTGAATCTTTGTCCCATGCCGGATTTGCTTCCAATGCCGAAGTGAAGCTCCGGTGGGTAGATGCAGAGCTGGTGACCGATGCGAATGTGGACGAGCTGCTGGGCGGCATCGGCGGCATTCTGGTTCCAGGCGGCTTCGGCGACCGGGGAATCGAAGGCAAGATCTCAGCGATCCGCTATGCGCGGGAGCAGTCCATTCCGTTCTTTGGCATTTGCCTGGGAATGCAGGTGTCCGTCATCGAATACGGCCGTTCCGTGCTGGGACTGGCGGGAGCGAATAGCTCCGAGATCGATCCTACGACGCAGCATCCGCTGATTGACCTCCTGCCGGAGCAGAAGGATATCGAAGATATGGGCGGCACTATGCGCCTCGGACTGTATCCCTGCAAGCTTTTACCGGATTCACTTGCTATGTCCTGCTACGACGATGAGCTGGTCTATGAGCGTCACCGTCACCGGTATGAGTTCAACAATGCTTACCGTGATGAGATGGAGAAGGCAGGTCTGGTCATTTCCGGAACCTCCCCTGACGGTCGTCTGGTGGAGATTGTCGAGTTGCCGGGTCACCCTTGGTTCCTCTCCGTGCAATTCCACCCGGAATTCACGTCCCGCCCGAACCGTCCACAGCCGCTGTTCCGTGAATTTGTCAAAGCTTCGCTTACACATTCCGAGCAAATCTAACAATGTGATGAATAGGCCTGCCGGGCCTGCGGGAGCCCCCATTAGGGGGCTTCTTTTTTAAAAATATAATTTATAGGTTGCTTATCCTTCTAATTCTCGCTGAAACGTTGTTTGCTTTGCACAATAGCTTGCGGATTTCAAGGGGACTGTACTCCCGCTTTTCAACTGTAAATACACCTTTATATGGCATAGATTTACGCATTTTAGCCAATTAGCAGGATTTTGGCTGCAAAGCACGAATAATAGGTTTCGTATAGACTAAGTTGAAGCGGGGCCGTTAGCTGTGAGAGAGCGCGGTATGGACAATCTGCCTTAAACTCTGGGAGGGTATCGTATGGAAAAAAAGAAAGTGTTAATCGTGGACGATCAGAATGGAATCCGGATTCTCCTCATGGAAGTATTCAATAGTGAAGGTTATGCCACCTTTCAGGCAGCTAACGGGAAATTGGCGCTGGACATTGTCAGGAACGAATCGCCGGATATGGTTCTGCTGGATATGAAAATTCCGGGGATGGACGGACTCGAGATTCTCAAGCATCTGAAGGAGCTTAATCCGGCGATCAAGGTCATTATGATGACGGCCTACGGAGAGCTGGACATGATTAAGGAAGCGACCAAGCTGGGAGCCCTAATGCATTTTACCAAGCCGTTCGATATCGACGAGATGCGCGTTGCCGTCAATATGCACCTGCACAACAAATCCGTTGACCAATGCAGCTAGCTTAGGTGAATTATAGTTTGGGGACATCCTGTTATGGATACGCTAAAAGAGGAAATGATCCGTCGGCAAAGGGTTGGCTGAATATCGTCCCACCGGGACATTTTTTTGTGTATCCTATTTAGTATTTAACACAGGATGTGCTATAATAGGCCTGTATGTGATGTCGGCTTATATAAGCAACCCAATATTTTAGGAGGATTGAAACCATGCCATTAGTATCTATGACAGACATGTTGACCAAAGCACTTGAAGGAAAATATGCAGTTGGCCAGTTCAACATCAATAACCTGGAGTGGACGCAAGCGATTCTTGGTGCAGCAGAAGAAGAGAAGTCACCGGTAATCCTTGGCGTATCCGAAGGCGCAGCTCGTCACATGGGCGGCTTCTATACAGTAGTTAAGATGGTTGAAGGTCTTATTCATGACATGAAAATCACCGTTCCTGTAGCCATCCACTTGGACCACGGTTCAAGCTTTGACAAATGTAAAGATGCCATTGATGCCGGATTCACTTCCGTAATGATCGACGGCTCCCACCACCCAATCGACGAGAACATTGAAATGACTAAAAAAGTCGTTGAATATGCTCACGCTAAAGGTGTTTCTGTAGAAGCAGAAGTTGGTACTGTAGGCGGACAGGAAGATGACGTTATCGGCGGCATCCAATACGCTGACCTTAACGAATGCGTACGCATCGTCAAAGAAACAGGCATCGACACTTTGGCTCCTGCACTGGGTTCCGTACACGGTCCTTACCTGGGCGAACCAAACCTTGGATTCAAGGAAATGGAAGAGATTCGCGATGCGGTTAACCTTCCGCTTGTACTTCACGGCGGTACTGGTATTCCTGTACACGACATTCAGAAATCCATCTCCCTGGGTACTTCCAAGATCAACGTTAACACTGAGAACCAAATCGCGTTCGCTAAGGTTGTCCGCGAAGTTCTTGCTGCTAAACCTGATGCTTACGATCCGCGTACATTCATCGCACCGGGCCGCGATGCTATCAAGCAGACTGTTATCGGCAAAATCCGCGAATTCGGATCCAGCAACAAAGGCTAATTATTACCCTGCTGCATAACGTTTTTCCGCACAAGACCTTTCGTTTTCCTCAGAAACGGGTGCCGTCCTTCAGATAAGGACGGCGCAGCCGTTTCTTCTTCTAATCACCAATCACAAGCAGTCCTTATGTCACCTTAAGCCACAACTGGTATTGCCACAACAACAAGCTGCAATACACGTAGGGGGAACCAGATAAATTTATGGAAAAATTAATGATTGGCGGCGGACGTCCGCTAGAGGGCGTTGTAACCATCAGCGGAGCAAAGAATAGCGCCATTGCGCTTATTCCTGCAGCAATTTTGGCGGAGTCTGAAGTTGTGCTGGATAATTTGCCTGCGCTTAGTGATGTTGCCGTTTACTCCGAAATTCTGGAGGAGCTTGGCGCGAGCGTGTCTTGGACAGGCAGCCAAATGAGAATTAATCCCTCCCGTATCGTATCCATTCCCATGCCTAACGGACCAGTGAAAAAGCTCCGGGCCTCTTATTATATGATGGGCGCATTATTGGGCCGATTTAAGGAAGCGACTATTGGATTACCCGGCGGCTGTAATTTTGAGCCCCGCCCGATTGACCAGCATATCAAAGGCTTTGAAGCGCTTGGTGCGACCGTTACCAATGACCACGGCTCGATTCATCTGTATGCCAAAGAACTGCGCGGTGCCAAGATTTACCTGGATGTCTCCAGTGTCGGCGCCACCATTAACATTATGCTTGCGGCCTCCCGTGCCAAGGGCTCTACAATCATTGAAAATGCGGCTAAAGAGCCTGAGATTATAGATGTAGCTACCTTATTGAACTCTATGGGCGCTGTTATTAAGGGCGCCGGTACGGAGACGATCCGGATTGAAGGCGTAACTGAAATGCACGGCTGCCGCCATTCCATTATTCCCGACCGTATTCAAGCTGGAACATACATGATTGCTGCTGCGGCTACGCGGGGCAACGTGCTCATTGATAACGTGATTCCCAAGCATCTGGAGGCACTCACTGCCAAGTTGCTGGAAATGGGAGTAGACATAGAAGAGCTGGATGAGAGTATCAGAGTGATTGGCAAGGCCAAGTACGAGCCTGCCGATGTCAAAGCGTTAATCTATCCCGGATTCGCCACAGATCTGCAATCCCCGATGACCAGCATGCTGACTCAGGCTGAAGGCGTTAGTGTCCTGAGTGACTTCGTCTACAGTAACCGCTTCAAGCATGTTCCTGAATTGGTCCGCATGGGCGCCAAGATTCGTGTAGAAGGACGTTCTGCAATCATTGAAGGCGGCCGGCTGAATGCTGCCAAGGTGAAGGCTGCCGATCTCCGCGCAGGCGCAGCTCTGGTGATTGCCGGTCTTACTGTTGAAGAAGGTATCACCGAAGTGACAGGTGTAGAGTATATTGACCGCGGTTATGATAACCTCGTAAGTAATCTTCGCAGTTTGGGAGCCGATGTCTGGCGCGAGAACGAATAATGAGGATATCCGGATTGGCAAGGGCGAAAATTGGCTATTGAGTGCATATCCCCTTCCAATTCGGGTAATCCTATCCTAATAAGCAATTTCATAGACTCATAGTTTAGAACTCATCATACACAAATTGAATAGGTGGTTATAGCACATGGATCTTCAAATTTCCGATCTGGAAGAAATGAAGCTTACCGATCTGTATAAGCTGGCCAAGAAATACCAGATCCCTTATTACGGAACGCTTAAGAAGCGGGAGTTAATCTTCGCTATTCTTAGAGCACAGGCAGAGCAGAGCGGTCTAATGTTTATGGAAGGCGTGCTTGAGATTCTGCCGGAAGGCTATGGCTTCCTTCGGCCGATTAACTACTTGCCGAGTGCAGAGGATATTTATATCTCCGCCTCGCAGATCCGCAAGTTCGACCTTAGAAGCGGTGATCTGGTCTCCGGGAAATGCCGGACGCCCAAAGAGAACGAACGCTATTTCGGGCTCTTACAAGTAAATGCCGTCAACGGCGAGAACCCGGCAACTGCAGCTGAACGGTTACATTTTCCGGCACTTACGCCGCTTTATCCGCAAGTCAAGCTGCCGCTCGAAACATCCCCAGCTCATTTATCGACCCGCATCATGGATTTGCTTGCTCCAGTAGGACTAGGACAGCGCGGTTTGATTGTAGCACCTCCCAAAGCAGGTAAGACGCTCCTCCTAAAAGAAATTGCCAACAGTATCTCCATTAATAATCCCGAGATTGCACTGTTTGTCCTGCTGATCGATGAACGTCCTGAGGAAGTAACGGATATGCAGCGTTCGGTTAAAGGTGAGGTAGTGGCTTCGACATTTGACGAGCTGCCGGAGAATCATATCAAAGTGGCTGAGCTTGTATTGCAGCGGGCGCTGCGGCTGGTGGAGCACAAAAAGGATGTCGTCATTCTGCTGGACAGCATTACCCGTCTCGCCCGTGCCTACAATCTCGTGGTTCCGCCATCCGGCCGCACACTTAGCGGAGGAATTGATCCGGCCGCGTTCCATCGGCCTAAGCGTTTCTTCGGTTCTGCACGTAACGTGGAGGAGGGCGGCAGCTTGACTATTCTTGCCACCGCACTGATTGATACCGGATCACGGATGGACGATATTATTTATGAGGAATTCAAGGGTACAGGGAACATGGAGCTCCATCTGGACCGCAAGCTGGCAGAACGCCGGATCTTCCCGGCTATCGATATCCGCCGTTCGGGTACGCGCCGTGAAGAAGTATTGCTTAGCAAGGAAGAGCTGGATACAATCTGGTCGATCCGTAAAAATATGAATGAATCCTATGACTTCGTAGAAGGATTCCTGAAGAAGCTGCGCGACACCAAGACGAACGCCGAATTCCTGGCCTCCTTTGATGTGGCCGGAGGCAAGGATTCCTCTTCAGCAAGCGGTACCGCCAGCAAGGGCGGAACCTCGAACAGCGGATCGTCCGCCCGCCGCACCACGCGGCCCAAGGCCCCTTCTGTGCCGACTACCTGAGAATAGATAACAAGAGGAGAATAACATGTATTTGGTATATGCCGATGAACAAGGAAACGTATATGATCATCCCGAGCTGTATGCCCTGGCCCGCAGTGGCGATATGATCGTTGAGATACTGGAGGAAGAGCTGGTTCCGCTGCCTGAGGGGGCCACGCTGGTCGGGCTTCCGAGCACGCGGGCAATTGGGATGAATCCGGAGACCGGTGAGATGCTGCCGCTGCCGGCAGGTTCGCAGGCTGTCGGAGCCTTGCTGCCGCAGGGATACACCCGTCTGTGCCTGCCCGGTTACGTCAAGACAGACAAGACCTACAAGCTTCCGCTCTTCGGATATTCCGCTGTTGTGTGGAAGGACGGCGGATTCTATGTGGCGGCTGATCTTACGGATGATCCGGAGCAGTGGAACCCGCTTAACTGCGACCGGGATGATGTGAAGACCGGCGTGGGGGATCTGACTGCCAAGTACCCGGAGAACCGTCTGTATGATCACTTGTCTAACTGTGCGCTGGAATATGAATGCTTAACCTCGTCCAATACCTTTTTGGGCCGCTGGGAAGGCGCCGTTCCGGTCTCCTATTCCTGTAACGCCGGTTGCTTCGGCTGTATCTCTGAACAGCCTGATGACAGCGGGTTTGTGTCCCCGCAGACGCGGATGAACTTCCGTCCGACAGTGAATGAGGTTTCACAAGTAATGCTGGAGCACCTGAAGACGCCAGAATCCATTGTCAGCTTTGGACAGGGCTGTGAAGGCGAACCTTCTACCCAAGCGAAGCTGATTATTGAATCCATCCGTGAAGTGCGCTCCGTTACCGATATGGGCTACATCAATATCAACACCAATGCTGGATTAAGCGATCATATCCGCGGTATTGTGGATGCAGGACTTGATCTGATGCGGGTCAGTACGATCAGTGCATTGGATGACCATTATAATGCCTATTACAAGCCTCGCGGGTATACGCTGGCTAATGTAGAGAAGTCGCTGAAGTATGCTGCTTCACAAGGCGTATACACCTCCATTAACTATTTGATCTTCCCTGGGGTTACAGACCGGGAGGAAGAGATTGAAGCAATGGTGGAATTCGTCAGACGTACAGATCTTAAGCTTATTCAGATGCGCAATCTGAATATTGACCCGGAGAGCTATCTGGAGCTTATTCCCCCGGCCCGGGGTGAGATCCTTGGCATGAAGACCATGCTGGAGATCTTCCGTGAGGAGCTCCCGGAGGTTGTCATCGGCTCCTTCACCCATGTTCCTCCGGCGGAGCTGACCCGTGCCAAGCAGCGCAGAGTACAGCTCTAGGCCCCCGGATGTAAGTGCGGCCAGCCTATTGCAGAGCTTGGGCTTCACGTGCTAGAATGTAGCTTGCGTTTATCATATAACTCTAGGTCCGCATGAGGCTTAGGGCGTGAGAGGTGAGATTTCATATGCAAACAGCCATTCAACCCAAGTACAATCTAACGAAGGTAACCTGCGCTTGCGGCAACACTTTTGATGCCGGCTCAACAGTACAGGAGCTTCGCGTCGAAATTTGTTCAAGCTGTCACCCGTTCTTCACCGGCAAGCAGAAGTTCCTGGATGCCGGCGGCCGTGTGGACAGATTCAAGAAGAAATACGGCATATAATATGTATAGTTGATTTTTGCCTGTCCGTAAGCTATACTTATCTTCGCCGTGCTAGACGGGGAGGTAGCGGTGCCCTGTAACTCGCAATCCGCTGTAGCGAGGTTGAATTCCTGTTAGAGGTGCTGTCGATGTGAGGCCTTGGTTCCTATGGGCTGTGTTGACGGCTTGGTCCTCCGCAATGAGTGCTTGTGAACCTGGTCAGGTCCGGAAGGAAGCAGCCATAAGTGAGTTTACTCTTGTGCCGGAGGGTGGCCTAGCCCGAGCAGTTTTGTAGGGTTACCGCTTGGATCGCAGCCATCAATAACAGGTGCACGGTTTATATACGGTGATAATAGCGTCTTTGCTACAAGCAAAGATGCTTTTTGTTTTTCTAGGTAAGTTTGGCAATAAGATAATATTTCCCGCGATGACTAATATCCTTCCTTATCGGATGGTAAAGCTGCATCTACTTGGTCAAAGAGTTGGGAATATAGTATAATAAGTTAGCGACAAATGCCGGAAAGCGGCAGCCTGAGAGAGGGTAATGCATAGTGGAACATATCGCACTGTACCGTGCCTGGCGGCCGCAGTCGTTTCAAGATATGGTAGGGCAGCAGCATATTATCCAGACGCTGCAGAATGCGATCCGCGAACAGAGGGTTTCGCATGCCTATCTGTTCAGCGGACCGCGGGGGACCGGTAAGACGAGTGCAGCCAAGGTATTGGCCAAAGCAGTCAATTGCGAGCGGGGCCAAGGTCCTGAACCCTGCAATGAGTGTCCGTCCTGTCTGCGGATTACCGCAGGCAACATCATGGATGTCCAGGAGATTGATGCGGCATCCAACCGTGGCGTTGAAGAGATTCGCGATCTGCGGGATAAGGTGAAATATGCACCTACCGAAGTACGCCGTAAAGTGTATATTATTGATGAAGTGCATATGCTGACAACAGAGGCATTCAATGCCCTGTTGAAGACGCTCGAAGAGCCTCCGCAGCATGTGATGTTTATACTGGCGACCACCGAGCCGCATAAGCTGCCAGCTACAATTATCTCGCGTTGCCAGCGGTTTGATTTCCGCCGGGTCTCGCTGGAGGAACAGACGGGCCGTCTGACCGAGATTTGCCAGAAGGAAGGCATTACGGCAGATGCAGATGCTCTCCAGTATATTGCCCGCCTGTCTGACGGGGGGATGCGGGATGCGCTTAGCATTCTGGATCAGATCTCTTCCTTCACAGACGGGAATGTAACCTATCAGCAGGTGCTGGGGATGACCGGGGGAATTCCCTCCGAACAATTCGCGCGTCTGGCTAATGCCATTCTTGAGAGTGACATGGGACAGCTGCTGGAGCTTGTGGAGCAGATGATGCATGAGGGTAAGAGCGCAGATAAATGCCTGGAGAATCTTCTGTATTATTTCCGTGATTTACTGATGATCAAGATGGTGCCTGGAGCAGACCAGCTAACGGACCGCGTGCTGAATCCGGCCGATTTCCGCGACATGGCTGAGGCTTTTACCCGTGACCGGTTATTCCTGATTGTGGAGACGCTGAGCCGCTATCTGGGAGAGATGAAGTATGCGACCCATCCGCAGACTATATTCGAGGTAGCGCTGATGAAGCTGTGCAGCGGTCCGCAGGATGCTGCTGCTTCACCTGCAGGTGTTCTGGCAGTGAATGCAGCCGCGCCTGCAGCCGCGAATGGTTCTCCGCAGGTACAGTCTGGTGAGCTGGACCAGCTCAGACGGCAGATTGCCGCGCTGGAGAAGAAGCTGGAGCAGGCTATTCAAGCCGGTGGTGTTGCCAGCGGCGGGCGTGAGCAACCGCCTCCGAGAACAGCCGCTCCGAGTGCTCCGCGCGTATCCTCGGCCTCTAAGCTCCCGCCGCAGCTGGATAAGTATATTGCGGGTAAGGACAGTCCTGATTTTAGCGCGGTATATAAGCAGTGGAGTCTTGTTCTTCAGGGTGTGAAGGAAGAGAAGGTCACGGTACACGCGTGGTTTGTGGACGGTGAGCCGGTGGCGGTAATGGAAGATGCAGTGCTGGTTGCCTTTAAGAATACCATTCACCGGGACACGACAGAGAAGCCTGCGAACCGGCAGGTCATCGAGAATGTAATGGCTGCCAAGCTGGGTAAGCCGTACCGGCTGGTAACTATGATGATGCGCGACTGGAATGAAGCAGCGACGAAATCTGCGTCCTCGGCCAGTACAGAGGAGCTGCGTCTGGAGCATGAGCACGAGAGCGGCGAAGGCAAGTCCGAACCATGGATTGATGAGGCGATCCAGCTCTTTGGA
Organism: Paenibacillus rhizoplanae; assembly: GCF_042684125.1. Lineage (NCBI taxonomy): Bacteria > Bacillati > Bacillota > Bacilli > Caryophanales > Paenibacillaceae > Paenibacillus > Paenibacillus rhizoplanae. Next base: position 21,924 of record NZ_JBHUKY010000053.1, read on the forward strand.
GAAGACCTTGTTGTCATAAAAGAATAAGGATTCAGCTATCAGCGCAGAGATGCGCATCCCAAAGGAGAGATGATGTATGAATAATATGAACCAAATGATGAAGCAGGTTAAAAAAATGCAGGAGCAGATGCTCAAAGCCCAGGAAGAGCTAGGCGGCAAGACTATTGAGGGTTCTTCCGGCGGCGGCGTGGTTACCGTTCAGGTGAACGGCCACAAGAAATTGCTGTCCATTCAGATCAAACCGGAGGTTGTTGATCCGGAGGATATCGAGATGCTGCAGGATCTGGTGATCACTGCTGTTAATGATGCTCTTACCCAGGCTGAAGATTTGGCTAATAACGATATGGGTAAATTCACCGGCGGAATGAAGATCCCTGGTTTATTCTAGGCTTACTCCACTCCCGACCAAAGGAGAACCATTACTTTGTATTATCCAGAACCGCTAGCCAAGCTGATAGAAGCTTTTACACGTTTGCCCGGTATTGGTCCGAAGACAGCCGCCCGGCTGGCCTTTCATGTGCTGAATATGAAGGAGGACGAGGTGATTGATTTTGCCAAAGCCCTGGTCAGCGTCAAGCGTAATCTTCATTACTGCTCGGTCTGCTGCAACATAACGGATACCGACCCGTGCCGGATCTGCCAGGACAAAACCCGCGATGCTTCGGTAATCTGTGTAGTTCAGGACTCGAAGGATCTGGTGGCTATCGAACGAACCAAGGAATTTGACGGCTATTATCATGTGCTTCAGGGTGCAATCTCACCCATGGAAGGCCTAGGACCGGATGATATACGGCTGAAGGAGCTGCTGACCAGACTTAGCGATGAACGGGTGAAGGAGCTGATCATGGCTACCAATCCCAACATTGAGGGGGAGGCCACTGCCATGTATATCTCCCGTCTTGTCCGTCCGTTCGAGATCAAGATCACCAGGATAGCCCATGGCTTGCCTGTAGGCGGCGATCTTGAGTATGCGGATGAGGTAACCCTGTCGAAGGCGCTGGAAGGCCGTCGTGAGCTGTTCTGAGTGATGTGCAGTAGTGTTATGAGTATAGGGAGCCCGCGGGCTCCCTTTTTATTTTTCCGAAGAGTCGTTGCTATTCTGCTAAAAGTTATGCTAATCCCCGTCTCCGAGTTCTAAGTTTGTCCCTATTCCGATATGTATGAGATTAACGGGTGTGAATCACCGGTTGCACCTGCAGTTATTCATATATCTTAGGAGGGATTGCAATGGGATGGTGGAATACCAAATGGCTGAGCGGGAATATCGACAAGGAGAAGGTAGCGGAGACTGAAGAGGAATGGGGCACGGTGTATCAGGAGGTTTGCAAAGCGCAATCTGAATGGGAGAGAGCATATTTGATGTTTGATGAGGCACGGGGCCAGGATCAGATTGACTATGCGATCTATATTCTGGAGGCGGCTGAACGTAAATATCAGATACACCTAAAGGATGCCAAGAGGCTCGGGCTTAACCGGAGCCAGTTACAAGTATGAGCACACATAACTTGCGAGGGGGAATTCGATGCTAAGAACTGTTGCTTTGAGTGTACTGATTATATCGGGGGCGCTGCTGATCCTAACGGTATTTAGGAAAAGGCTGGGCTGGTCATGGCTGAGCGTATTTGGAACCCATCTTATATTGGCGGCGCTTGGCATTTATATTGTTAACTTCTCAGGGGTTCTAACGGATCTGCACATACCGCTTAACCCAACAACCATAGGTGCTGTAACCATTCTTGGGCTGCCGGGAGTAGTGATGTTACTGGGTTTAAAATTAACTTTGTTTTAGTGGTTGACGAAGACTCCTGATTCATGATACATTAAGTCTCGGCCCTTTGGACAGGTGATCCTCGGATTACTTGCTGGAAGCTAAAGCGAAAAAAGAAAATAAAAAAACGCTTGACTGAAACAAGGGTGCTGTGATATATTATAAAGGTCGCTGCTGAGACAAACATCAACGACTAAAGATGAGACATTGATCTTTGAAAACTGAACAACGAGTGAGTGGGAAATCGCTTCGGCGAGATCCAAAATGAGAGAGTGTAACAATTCTCGTCAGATGTTTCAAAATGAGCAATCGCTCTTTCTAAATACCAATTTGGAGAGTTTGATCCTGGCTCAGGACGAACGCTGGCGGCATGCCTAATACATGCAAGTCGAGCGGAGTTATGATGGAGCTTGCTCCTGACTAACTTAGCGGCGGACGGGTGAGTAACACGTAGGCAACCTGCCCTCAAGACTGGGATAACTACCGGAAACGGTAGCTAATACCGGATAATT
>NZ_JBHUKY010000054.1:0-3476 GCF_042684125.1 Paenibacillus rhizoplanae
GAAGAACAAAACAGCAGTTTTTTGTCAACTACAGGATTGGATCTCCGGTTTACCCAGCTATATCAAGGGTTTGTTTGGGGATTTGAGCTGCGAAAGTTGAGTTATTAAAATGATCGTATCTAATCGTGTTCATGATCAAGCTATCGTAAAACTCGAAGAGATTGTGAAGAAAGAATATAACATGGTCCAGACGATGAAAATGGCAACTGAGGTTAGTAACTCTTAGAAAAAAGGCCGCCAATTGGCCAATGTCATTAAGTTAGGCTCAGAGACAAGATTATGAATAGAGAATGAATCCGAAACGGCATGGGAAAAATAATGAAGAAAAATAGCTAAAGCAAACAAGCGGATAGAAAATCCGCTTGTTTGCTGTCGGGAATGGGATAAGGTTCTTGTCATTTATGACATCATGTTCTTGTCAACCAACAGGTGATGTCAGTGGACAAGAACATAGTACTATTGCCGATTTGATAAACATCTAATTTAAATTCCAATTTCTAGCTCGCTCGCGCCATCGACTACCGGGGGATCGAACGGGGAAAGGACTTGTGAGTTCTCCAATACCCGTACCGGGCTGGAAGAACTGCTTCAGTGGATGAAGGAGCTTTAGCAGGAACACGCCAAGAGTGACCTCCTCTTTGGCACCGGTGCTTGCCGCATGCGGGTGGTCACTTGATCGGTCAGTTCCAGAATAATGTTACATTAATTAAATCCAAACCCCCGAGTTAGCTGTCTATATAACAGGAGGTGAACGACAATGATCGATGCACAGCAACAAATCAACGCCGCACAAAACGGAGATCACGATGCCTTCGTTTCTCTTATAAAGGATCGAACGGATAAGCTGCACCGAGTGGCTCGCCATTATGTACGGGAGTCCAAAGATGCGGAGGATATCGTTCAGGATGCCCTGCTTAAGGCTTATGAGTCACTGCAAACGCTGCAGCAAGCCGAAGCGTTTGAGAGCTGGCTTACCAGAATTGTGGTGAACCGGGCGCTCAATCATTTGGAGAGATCCAAGCGTGTTCACCTGAGCGAAGACCCGCAGGCGCAAGAGCCATTGGTCGTTAATGATATCGATCAAACCCTGGATCTGGAGCGTGCATTGGCCAGTCTGAATCCGAAGCTGCGTCAGCTCCTGTTCTTAAAATATAAGAAGGACCTGACCCAGCAGCAAATCGCCCATCTCCTGGATATGCCATTAGGTACTGTAAAAACACAATTACGGAAGGGGCTGGAGCATTTGCGCAACGAAATGGCTCAAGATTTTCCCGAACGAGACCTGGATACATTACGCCTGCAGTTAAGAGAACAGGCAGAGCACCAGTTTGCCGTTTCACCGGATTATGATCTGATCGTCAATGACTATCAAGAGAACACCATAAGGGGAACAGGGAAGGGAGAAGCGGGATTCTTATGGGTTAAAACGGGGAGTGATGACGCCGTTTCTGCCACGCTCTCCAGGGACGGCAACTTGCTAGACTATGCCATTTCCTGGGCCTCATTGGACAACGGGACACGGCTATCTGAGGAGGAGCTCAAACAGCAGGCAGAGCAATTCCTGGAAGATCATTATCCCGGCGCACTGCGTGATTTTCCGTATTGTGAGATGGAGTGGATGGAAGGGATGTTTGGGTACACACGACAGCAGAAGGCGATGGGGTTGCCGCTTCCTGAGACGGGATGCCTCATTATGGTTCACCCCAACGGTCGCGTGGTCGGATTTAGGTACTACGGAACCGTTCCAGGGCCAGCACTCCCAACCATGATCACACCAGAAGAGGAACAGATGGCGTGTATGAAGGCGAATTTTTTGCTACATGTGGAATATTGCGTATTGGACAAAGCCGTGTACACGGATGGTGACGATCAGGTCCATCTTGTTTACGCCCCCCGAAGTAGAGGACTAATCTATACTGCATCATCACAGGAGGAAGTTCCGACAGCCTATAGGGCAGAAGCAGTCCCCTATGACCCAAGAACTCTGGACGAGTGGCCAGGTGAGTTCCCGCCCGCACGAAGCCTAGAAGAGTGGATTGGCGTAGACAACGACCAATTTCAGTTAGTACAAGACGACAATATTGGCTCGAACACCAAGTTAATGGTGTGGAAGCAACAGAATGAAGAGCGTCCAGCCAAGAATGACCGGTCTTGGAAGACCTATTGGGCTGAGCAGATGGAGGGAGCGGTCAAGGCGCGAGTAGACAGCCAAACCGGACAACTGATTGACTTTGTTTCGCATGGTAAGCCAGATCAACTAGCTCCATTAACCTGGGATCGAGACGCATGTATAGAAGTAGCTATGGACTATGTCCGAGGACTAGGAGCCGAAATGTTGCCGTATCTCAAGCTTCTAACTGAAGAGACCGACGACGAAGATCGTTTGGAAATCATTCGCTTTGGTGTATATGTTCAAGACGTATCTGTCAGGGATGAATGCTATCAACTAGCTGTTGACCGCTCTAATGGGAGGGTCAAAAGTTTGATGTCCCCCTCCATAAGGCCAGAACAGTTAAAGAAGCTGGAGACCGTGCCTTCATTTGATTACCAGACAGCCATCCTCCGATGGACGGCACAGGCCAAGCTGCGTCTGCAATGGGAACGGATGCACAATGCTAGGGCGGAAGAGGCCCCGTACGAACTAGTGTATCGAATGATTGGTAGTGAGCACGAGCGGACGCCCGAAGTGCTTGAAGCGCATACGGGGAAGTTATACGAAAATACTTTTTACTGACAAACAAAAACATCTATATAGAACGCAATTAAGAAATTAACAAAGTCTCTTCAGTCTCCAAATCGGGTAATAGATTGTTAATATTATCCGAGGCGGCGATGAAAATGAGCAACGAAGAGATCGAATGGTTGAATACAGCAATGAAACAAACCTCAGACAAACGACTTTACGAAAGATACTTAGCGGTTCGCCTTCGCCTGGAAGGACACACCTTTGATGAAATCGGTGAGTTACTCAGCCGTGCGCGTCAAACCATCAGCATCTATTGGCAAACCTACCAAACGCAAGGGCTGAGCGGTCTGGAATTGGATCATTCTCCTGGACAACCGCCAAAACTTACGGAAGAAGAGCGTCATCGGTTAGCTGCGATGCTGGAGCAACACGTACCCGCCGATATGGGTTTTGAAACCCGTTATACCTGGACCCTGCCGCTGGTGGCCGAATGGATTAAACGGGAATTTGACGTCACCCTAAGCGTGCGTGGAATTAGTGCGATGCTAAAACGGATGAATTTTAGCTTTACCAAGGCCACGTATACGCTTGCCCATGCCAATGAGGAGACCCAGACGTTCTTCAGAAAGCACACGTTTGCTCAGCTCAAGAAGCAGGTGGAGGCTGAACAGATCGACCATTTACTTTTTGAAGACGAGTCCATGATTCGCTCGTATCAAGCTCTTCAGTACAACTGGTTTCCTCGCGGTAAACAACGCAAAGTCCCAACGTACGGCAAACATGAAGGGGC